>JAIVGT010000093.1 GCA_020201485.1 Halobacteriales archaeon | reverse complement strand
GCAGGACACGGTCATGTTCGCCAAGCCGCGGCAGTTCGCATGGAAGACGCTGCTCCTGGCGCTCATCACGCTCGCCCTGGCGCCCATCTACCTCGAGCGCTCCGCCCTCGCCGCGCAGCTCTGGGTCGGCGCGCTCCTGGTCGTGCACGTCAGCGCCCTCGCCGTGTTCATCCTCCGCACGCGCAAGGAGGACATCGCGCCCACGCCGTTCGGCCTGGCATGGCGCGCCATCGGGCTGCTCGTGGCCATCGCCCTGCTCTCGCTGCTGGCGAAGCTCCTCGTGCCGGAGTCGGCGTGGTTCTGGCCGACCCTCGGAGCCATCTGGGTCGTGCACACGGCCGGCCTGACGCTGCTCCACGTCCGCGCCGTGCCCGGCGCGCCCTGCCCCTTCGTGCCGAGCGCGTGGCGGGCCAAGGCGTAGGAAAGCCTCAAGCGCCCGGAGCCGCCATCGAAGCGCGTGCCCTGGGACGTGCGCGCCGCGCTCACCGGCTTGCCCTGCGCTGCCCGCGGTGCCGCAAGGGTCGGATGTTCCGCACGTACTGGCGCATCCACCGCGCCTGCCCGTGGTGCGGCTACGTGTTCGGCGTGCAGGAAGGCGAGTTCACCGGGGCGATGATGCTCGCGCAGTTCGCCTGGGGCCTCGTCGCGCTCTACGGCTACTTCTACCTCGTCTTCTACGCGGACGCGAGCCAGACGGTGAAGCTCGCGTGGATCGTCGTCGCGGGCCTGCTCTTCCCCCTCGTGAGCTACCGGCACATCAAGGGCCTGTGGGTGGGCATCGTGCGTGCCGGTGAGGCGCTGTTCGACGAGCCCGCCAACTAACCGATGGGGCCGGCGCCCGGCCGGAGCGGCTTGCCCCGGTCCTTCGTGCTGTACACGCACCGCCCGGTCGCAACGAGCTTCGCCCCCGCGTGCGGCCAGCTCGCGCCCATGGGCACGTTGAACACCTCGACGTTCACGTAGGCGATGGTGGAGCCGATGTTCACGGCGCGCGCAGCGGCGACGAGGTCCTGGCCCGCCATGGCCGGACGCAGGAAATCCACGCGCATGTCGATGGTCGGCGTGGGGATGCCCAGCGCCGCGAACGTCACCGCGCCCCCGGCCAGGTCCACGAGCGCGCTCGTGATGCCGCCGTGCACCGCCGGGATGAGCGGGTTGCCGATGAGCTCGTCCTTGTAGGGCACGCGCACGACCGCATGCTCCGCCGAGGCCTCGAGCAGCGTCAGGCCGAGCCAGGTGTGGAAGGGCGGCACGCGGATGAGCGCGTCGAGGTTCGGCATCTCGCGAGGCAGGGCCATGCTTCACGTCCGTCGCACGCGCGGCCCATCGGCACTGTCCTCGATGACGAAGCCGAGCGCGGCCAGCCCGTCGCGCACCTTGTCGCTGATGGCGAACTGCTTCGCCAGGCGCGCCTCCTGGCGGACCTGCAGCAGGAGGTCGAGCAGGCCTTGCTCCGCGCCGGCGCTAGCCGACTGCTTCGCGCCGGGCAGCACGCCGAGCACGTTCGCGTAGGTGCGGAACTGCAGCTCTCCGCGCTCCAAGGCGGTTCGGCTCACGGGGTGCGAGGCCATCTTGTTCAGGACGCCGACCATCTCCAGGAGCTGCGCGAGCGCGCCGGGGGTGTCGAAGTCGTTGTCCATCGCCTGCTCGAAGCGCTGCTTCGCGTGGTCGAGCTGCGCCAGCAACCGGTGCTCCTCGACGTCCGACCTTCCATCCTTGCCCTTGGCGTGCTCGACGTTCTCGAGCGCGGTGCGGATGCGCTGGACCACGACCGCGCTCTGCGCGAGGGCCGCCTCGCTGTAGTCGATGCGCGAGCGGTAGTGCGTGCTGACGAACAGCAGGCGGAGCACCTCGGGCTCGTTCTTCGCCAGCGCGTCGCGCAGCGTGACGAAGTTGCCCAGGCTCTTGCTCATCTTCTCGCCCTGCACGGTGAGGAAGCCGCAGTGCAGCCAGGTCTTCACGAACGGCTGGCCGGTCGCCGCCTCGCTCTGCGCGATCTCGTTCTCGTGGTGCGGGAACTTCAGGTCCATGCCCCCGCCGTGGATGTCGAACGTCGCGCCGAGCAGCGTGTTGCTCATCGCGCTGCACTCGATGTGCCAGCCGGGCCGGCCCTTGCCCCAGGGCGAGTCCCACCAGATCTCCCCGGGTTTCGCCGCTTTCCACAGCGCGAAGTCCTCCGCGCCGCGCTTGCCCTCGGCGACGTCCTTGCGCACGCCCTCCAGCATCTGCTCCTGGTTCGGGTGCGTGAGCGCGCCGTACTGCGGGAAGCTGCCCACCGAGAAGTACACGTTGCCCTTGCCCTCGTACGCATGCCCGCGGGCGATGAGGCGCTCGATGAGCTCGACGATCTGCGGGATGAACTCGCTCACGCGCGGCGTGAGGTGCGGCGGCAGGATGCGCAGCCGCGCGAAGTCCTCCTCCGCCAGCTTGTGGTTGCGCTCGGCGAGGAGGAGCGGGTCGTCGCCCGTCTGCATGGCGCGGTCGATGATCTTGTCCTCGACGTCGGTGATGTTCTGGACGTGGAGCACGCCGTATCCGCGGTGCTGCAGCCAGCGCCGGATGACGTCGAAGCCGACGTAGGTGCGCGCGTGGCCGAGGTGCGCCGCATCGTAGGGCGTGAGGCCGCACACGTACATGCGGACGCGGCTGCCCTCCAAGGGCACGACGCGCTCCTTCTTCCCCGTGAGGCTGTTCTCCGCCACGATGGGGTGCTCGCGGGGCATCGGGGCTCCAAGGCGGACCGGGTTCTAAACCGTGTCGCCCGAGGCTGGTCGTGGCGGGCTTCCGGCGGGATGGCGCGGGTCCGCCGCCTGGCGCGGGTCCAGCCGCAGGGCGGCGCATGCCGCTCGGGCCCTCAAGAGACCGTCCCCCAACGTTCATGCGCGGGCCCGGCGCTCGCCGCGCGTGCGCATCGAGCTGTGGTTCGACCTCAGCAGCCCGGCCTGCTTCGCGGCGCACGAGCGCGCGCGCAAGCGCTGGCGCGGCTTCGGCGAGCTGCGCTGGCTCCCGTTCGAGCTCGAGCCGGAGTTGGCCGAGCCGGGCCGCCTCCGCCGGCCCGACGAGACGGTGCTCCCGCCCGCCCTCCAGCCGGTGTTCACGGAGCATTTCCTCCCGTTCCGACCGAGCGAGGTCGTGCCCGCGACGCGCAACGCGCTCCGCGCCCACCTCTGGGTCGAGGACCAGGGCGATGCGCGCCAGCTCGAGGATTTCCGGGACGGCGCGTTCCGCCGCTACTTCGAGCGCGGCCTGGGGACGCACCTCCACCTGCCTGACGTCCTCGCCAGCATCGTGGAACGCGTGGGCTTGGACCCCATCGCCTTCCTCGACGCCATGCGCGACGGCGCCGGCGCGGAGCGGCTGGCCCAGCTGCGCGAGGTCGCGCTCGTGCGCGGCGTACGCCGCGTGCCGGCGTTCGCGTTCCCGGGCGGGCTGTGGCAGGGCGAGGAACTGCGCGAGGTGGACGCGCTCGTCGCCGGCGTCGCGCCTTAGGCCCCGGGCTCGACCTCGACGACCGTGATGTCGAACGTGAGGATCTTCCCGGCGAGCGGGTGGTTGAAGTCGAGCGTGATGCTCTCGTCGCCAACCTCGGTCACCACGCCCTCCATGAGGTCGTCCTCGCCCTCGCTGTCCGGGCCCTGCACCTGCACCATCATGCCGGGCAGCACGACCTGGTCGCCGGCCCACGCGCGCTCGACCTGGGTGAGCAGTTCCTGCCGCCACGGGCCGTACCCGTCCTCGGGCGCGATGACGACGCGCTTCGACTGGCCCGGCCGCATGCCCATGACGCCCTCGTCGAAGCCCTTGATGACGTCGCCCGCGCCCGCCTCGAAGGAGAGGGGCTCGCGCCCCTCGCTGCTGTCGAAGACGCTGTCATCCTCGAGCCGGCCGGTGTAGTGCACCCGCACCAGGTCGCCCTGCTCGACGGGCTGGCCGCCGTTCTCGCGCTGGGCCGTGCTGGGCCGCGGGGGCATGACGCGTCCACCTGCTTGGAATTACTTAAGCCCGCGGTCGCAGGCTCAGGCGCCCGCCTCGGCGTCCCACGCGAGGAGCTGCGCGAGGACGGTCTGCCCGACCACGCCCAGGCTGGCCGGGCTGGTGTGCGCGAGGTCGTCGAACGTGGTGTGGTGGCTCGGCGGGAAGATGTTGCTCCCCGGGCGCAGGTCGATGACGTCCACGCTCGGGATGCCGCGCCGGCCGTAGGGCAGGTGGTCGTCGTCGACGGAAGGCCCGACCTCGTCGCGGAACGCGGCGTGGCCGAGGCGCTCCCCCGTGGCCCAGACCGCGTCCTGCACGGCGCGGTTCGCGCCGAGTGCGCTCGCCCCCTCGCGCGGCAGGCGTATCTGCGGGTCGCCCACCAGGTCGAGCAGGATGAGGGCCTTCGCCGCGCGCACGTCCTCGGCCGTGAGGTTCTCGGCGTCGTGCGCCGCGCCTTGCGCCCACGCCGTGCCGGCGCCGCAGCCGTGGCCGGAATCGCCCATGTCCTCCGCGTCCACGAAGGCGAAGCGCAGCGTCAGGTTCAGCATCCGGCCTTGCAGCGCGTGCGTGAGCTCGAGCAGGACCGCCACGCCGCTGCCGCCGTCGTTCGCCCCGAGCACGGGCTGGCCGCGCAAGGACGGGTCGGGGTCCTCGTCCGCGCACGGGCGGGAGTCGTAATGCGCCACGAGGAGCACGGTGCGGTCCGTCCGGCACGCGAGGAAGCCGACGACGTTGTGCGCGCGGAACGGCTTGCCCTCGCGGTAGGCGGTGAACGGGTCGAGGCCGACGCGCCACCCCGCGTGCTGCAGCTC
>JAIVGT010000092.1 GCA_020201485.1 Halobacteriales archaeon | reverse complement strand
TCACGGTACCGTTGCGAGCAACGTACACCAAGGTGGTATCTGCTCGCTTGGAGGTTCTTGCGTCAACGATCGCACACTGCTCGACTACTTCGAATCGGACGTCCTGCCCGATGGCCGGTTGGTCGTAGCCTTCCCCGAGGACCCGGTGACCGACGGCAAGTCAGTAACGCTCCGGCTGGCCGTTCAAGAAGGGGGCTCGCCGTTGGTTGCGCCATGAGGAGATGACGCAGCAGGCCGCACCGTCGTCGAAGCGTCCGATTCGCCGCATGAAACGTGTGCCGGACTGACACGGGCCCATGCTCGGTCGGCATCGCGCTCCTCCAAGGCCGCAGGGCTGACAGGCTGCACGAGCTCGTGACGGAGATCGCCGGCAACTACCACGACGACGTGCGGGCGCTACGCGTGGAGGTCGCGCAGCTGAACGCCGGCCTTCAGGGCCCCGAGCCGCTGCAGGATGCCAGCAGCCTGCAGCGCGAGCAGCTCGAGTTGAAGAAGCGCGAGCAGAGCCTGAAAGAGCTCAAGACGCTCGGACGATGGCTGGGCATCTGAGGGTCGGGGTCGCTTTGCCGCGTGCGCCGCGGCTTCCCCCCCACACCCCCCTCGACAACGGGCGGGTTCCGTGGTCTCCAGGAGGTCCCAGGTCCCCTACTTGTCCTCCACCCAGACGGTCAACGGGAACGTCTGCGTGGCCGCCGAGCCGGTGGCGGGTCCTTGGGTGATGAAGTAGGCGCGCCCGTCGGGTCCGACGCTGTTGCGGACATAGTCGCCGTACGTGAAGGGCGCGTTCGTGACCGTGGTCACGTCCCGGATGCTGGCGAAGCCTTCCGCGTCCAGGGCGAGGTGGGCGGCGTGGAAGAACTGGTCCTGGCACGTGGCGGAGGGGCTGTCCGCGTACGTCAGGAACACGCCGTCGTCCACGGGGCTGGCGGAGATGGCGTAGAACGTGAGGTTCCCCCCCGCCGGCAGCAGGAACCGCGTCCTCTGGAAGCTCCCCAGGTCGGAGCTGGTCACGATGGTCAGGGAACGGTCGTCCTCCGACTTCGCCAGGAACAACGCCCCGCTCCGGGTGAAGGCCGCGTCGCCCAGGTTCGAGCTCGCGCACGGGCCCTGCCCCCACGCCGACGGGACCTGGAACAGGGGCCCGGTGGAGGTGAGGCGGGGGCCTTCCTCCACGTTCCCCAGGAGGACGGTGAAGTCCGACGTGCTGCCCTGCCGCTCGATCCACGGGATGGCGAAGGCCCCGTCGCTCGCCCGCACGGCCGCTGGGCCGGCGATGCCGATGCCCGCGCCCGGCACCGGGCAGTCGTTCCAGGCGAGCGCGCCCGTGTCCGGGTCGTAGATGGCGACCTGGGGCGTGCCGCCGTTGTTGTTCTGCAGCAGCACCTTCCCGTGGCCGAAGACGTTCCACGGGCGGTCGGGCGTCCCTCCGACGCCGTCGCCGCAGCCGTCGAGGGGTTGCCCGTTCGTGGCGACGTTCCACGCGATGGGGTCGTACCCGCACAGCACCGTGCCCCGCTCGCACCACGCGTACAGCGCGTCCTGCTCCACGGCGTTGTCGAGCATCCAGGCGCGGCCCGTGCCGTCGCTCGCGATGACCCCTTCGCCGCCGTTGGGCATGCCCCCGCCCGGGAGGTTGTCCGTGACCGGGTCCACGCCCGCGGGACCGGGCAGCTCGTGCCAGGTGAGCCCGTCGTCCTGGCTGTACGCGGCCGGCGCACGACTGACCCCGCACAGGCAGGAGAGCACGAGGTCCACCACGGCAGCGTGGGCTGCGGCGTAGATGGTGCCGTCCGCGGCCACGTTCACCGAGGGCTCGAACAGGTCCTTGACCAGGTGGCGCGTCGGCAGGGCGTGGGCGGTGAACCGCATCGTGTCGGTGGGAGCCGGGATAGGCACCACCTTGAGCTGCGAGGCCAGCGCGGGATGCCCGGCCTCCGAGGAGAACGGGATGGAAGCACCGTGCTGCCCGAGGATGACCGCGCCCAGGGCCGGGACGAGCAGCCCCGGCAGGACCATCCACATCATCGCGAGCTTCGCGTTCCGCCGCATGGTGCGCACCCCAGGGCTGGCTCAGACACCCGCGAGGGCGATGTAGTGGGCGAAGGTCGCCGTGCCCGTCGCGGAGTGCACGTCCTGGTTGCCGTAGACGACGGTGTCGAACGTCCCGACCGGGCCGGTGTTCCAGAACGCCGCCGGCTCCGCGATGCGGTAGCAGAAGGCCCCGGTGAGGCCGAGGAAGTCGTTGTCCGTCATCACGGGGACGGTCTCCCACGTGCAGCCGGCCTCGAAGAAGCCCAGGAGCGCTCCCGTGGCCTGGTCGTAGAGGCGGACGCCCGTGCTCGCGCGGCCGGCCCCGTCGTACGCGACGCCGATGCCGGTCACCGTGTCGCCGAAGGTCTGCGTGAGCATGTTCGGCGCGCCCCAGACCATGGCGGACGCGGCGGTGCACGTCGGCTCCGACTCGGTCGTGACGCACGCCCCGCCGCCGCGCAGCACGGCCGGCCCGACCGGGAACGTCACGCCGCCCGGGCTCAGCTCCACGCCGCTGCCGCCGGGCGCGGCCCGGAACGCGATGCCGGGGCCCGTCGAGGCCCAGGGCATGGGGGTGGTCGTGATGCCGTCCGCCGTGGCTCCGAAGCCCCCCGCGGCCGCGAGGATGATGGGGCTGAGCGCGAGAACGATGATGGCCGTGAGCCTGACCGCACGTGTCGTCATGGACCTCTTCCTCCCTCGACGCCCCCAGGGCGTCGCTCCGTGCGCCCATCCCGGCGCGCGCTATTTCTGCTTTCCCCCGGGACCGGCTGCGAAGGACGGTGCGACGCGCAGGCCGGTTGCCTGCCGGGTTCGCGGTGCCGGGTTCGGGTCGATGAGCGGCCGTCGGCCCGAGAAATCCAACGCACAGGTCCCCGGCCGGCGGACGACCCGGCGCCACGGGCGCGCGCCGTCGCTTCTAGCGTCAGCGAGGAAGTCCCCATACGGGGGACGTCGTCGCTCCTCGCCATCCGCGCTGCGGCGCTCCGGCTCGTCGCGCCTCGTGCCCCCGCACCCCCTGACGTCGAGCCCGAAGCCGTCCGCGCCGGGCGCAGGCGCAGGGCCGCAGTGGGGCTGGAGCACGGCGCGCGGCCATCGTCGTGTCCAGCGTGAGGGGGAAGCCCGTCGAACCCGCGTCGATGGGCGGGACACAACGAAAACAGGAGAAGGTTCATCAACGCGCCTCGCCGCGCAAGAGCACCATGCCCGCGTCGCGTCGCCGCCGCGCCGATCCGTGGAAGACGCGTCGCGCGCGTGAATTCCGCCGCGTGCCCACCCCGGCCGAGGGGGCGCTGTGGGCCGCGCTGCGCCGCAGGCAGTTGCAAGGCCTGCGGTTTCGACGGCAGGCCGTCCTCTACGGATGGATCGTGGACTTCTATTGCCCCGCCCTGAAGCTCGTCGTTGAGGTCGATGGCACGTCGCACCTCGGCAGTCTTGCGCCGGACGAGCGACGAGACGCCGAGCTCGCTCGCCGAGGCTTCGCCACGCTGCGCGTCGCGAACGAGGACGTCCTCACGGAGATGCCGCGGGTGTTGGCAAGCATCGCCACCGAGGCGCAGCGCTTGGGCCGCGGCGGGGGACATGCCGCGCCCCGGGCAACGGCCGCGTCCTGCCCGTCACGACTTGGCGATCATCACGTCCCACCCGCCAGGGCCGTCCCAGGCGCGGCGGCCTTCCCCCCATGCGCCCCCCTAGACGACGACGGCGACGGCGACGACGACTAGGCCGACGACGGGTGACGACGAACGACAACACCGACGTCGACGACGCCTACTCCGTCCACTTCCAGTAGTGCTCCTCCACCTCCTCCTTCGTCTTGATGCCGCTCTCCACCAGCAGCTTGCTCACCTCCGCCACGACCTTCTCGTCCGCGACGTCCAGCGGCTCGAACACCACCGTCGGCCTCTTCCCGAACAAATCCCCGTACAGCTTCTCCGCGAACTCCTTCACCTGCCGCTGGTAGGGTGCGACCTTGTCCGCGAGGAGCATGGCGCGCTGCACCTCGCTCACGCTCCGGTTGGAGCCATCCGGCAAGCCGAGCGCGATCTTGGGCACGCCCAGGCCGAGGAAGATGCGGTCGGTGAGGTGCTCGCGCATCAGCTGGTCGGGCTCGAAGGCGTCGTTGCCGTGGTTGAGCACGGTCATCCGTGCCCCGGGCGGGAGGATGATGTCCGTGCCCGCCGGCGTGCTGAGGAGCTGGTCGCGCAGGGCGAGCTGCTCGGCCTCGGTCGCGTCCGGCGGCAGCTCCACGAGGCGGATGGGCGCGCGGTACCGGCGCGCCACGGCGCGGTTCACGCCGCGCGCCTCGAGCATGTCGTCGAGGGTCTGCAAGACCGGGTGCACGGCGCTCACCCCGCGCAGGTCGTCGCTGAACAGGCGGTGGAGGGTGAACACGCGCACGCGGTCCACGGGGATGCCGTGCTTGACGCCGCCCACGACCTGTGCCGCGGCGGCGAGCCCGCCCGCCCCGTCCTGGGTGAGCTCGATGAAGCGGGGGTTGCGCACCTTGCAGAAGGTGGGCCCGATCTCCATGACGCACCGGCCGTAGATGAGGGCGTTCTTGACCCACATCCGGACCTTGTCCTGGGCATGCACCTCCGCGTTCCAGGCGTCGATGCTCGCCTGCGCGCGCTGCGTGGGCGCGTTCACGCGGAAGCCCCGCGCCACGGCCTCGCTGAGCAGGTTGAACGCGCTCCAGATCTCCTCGACGTTGTAGTACGCCCACTCGGCGAGGCGCATCGCCTCGGCATCGTCGAGCAGGGC
>JAIVGT010000286.1 GCA_020201485.1 Halobacteriales archaeon | reverse complement strand
TGCAGCCGGCGCTTGCTCACGAGGAGGGCGGCGGTGGCCACGCCCACGACCATGCCCTCCAGGCGCAGGCCGTAGCCGATGAGCCCGCCGGCGAAGAAGGTCACGAACATGGCCGCGGGCGTGGTCAGGCCCGTCACGCCCATGCTGTGCCGCGCCGCGAACAGGCCCATGGCGAACGCGCCGGCGACGAGCGCGCCGATGGCGAGGGGGAAGGGCGAGGCGCTGAGCGTGCCGAGCGCGACGGCGAGCACGCCCATGGCGGCGATGAGGGGGAAGGTGCGCACGCCGGCGATGACCTTCGTCGCGTCGCCGCGATGCTCCCGCTCGATGCCGACCACGCCGCCCACGCCCAGGGCGACGAGGAGGTTCACGAGCAGGTCGAAGTCGGTCATCGCGCCCCGGGCTCCGGAGAGCGCACTATCTTGGCGCGGCTATAAAGGCCCTCGCGCGCGGGCGGTCGGACGCGGCGCGAAAGGCCGGGCTTTTTCGCGTTGTGTCGAAGGGAGCGGCTCTTCGACTGTCGACGACTCCGCACGTATCGATCATGTTGCCACATCGCATTCTGAGGACGTGATCAGCCGCGGATCGCTGCCGCGTCGCTCACCTGCTCCATGTTCTGATGGCAAGCCCAACCGCGCCCAGCATCACCGCTGTCCCCGTCAGAGGCACGATGCGGTTGGCGTCACGCTCACGGCCTTCTTCGCGGATGGTGGATCCTGCGGAGGCCCCCCTCGAAGCGATGGCGTTACATACCCGGCGATGCGTGGCGCAGACCGGCCATGCCCCCGCCCAAGCCGGCGTGCCGCCACTGCGGCCACTGGAGCAACTCGCCCGAGTTCGGCATGGACTTCTCCCAGGGCTATTGCGAGGTGTGGGAGAAGCTGACGAACGCGAGCTTCGTCTGCGACCAGTTCATCGCCCGGGAGCAGTTCAAGAAGGAGCAAGCGGCGCTCTTCGACCAGATGAGCGAAGAGGGCGAGGACTACGAGGACTGACCGGGCCGCTTCGGCGGGCTCGCCGTGCGCACCGGCTGCGCCGGCTTGATGCTGCTCGCGCGCAGCGCGGGAGCCGCGGTGGGGGCTGTGTTCGGCACCGGTTTCGGCGTGGCGTGCGGCGCCTCCTTGAGCCGCTCGCGCACGGAGCGCCACACGCCGGCGAACAG
Source organism: Halobacteriales archaeon (assembly GCA_020201485.1). GTDB lineage: Archaea > Thermoplasmatota > SW-10-69-26 > JACQPN01 > JAIVGT01 > JAIVGT01. The sequence continues at coordinate 3,677 of JAIVGT010000286.1, read as the reverse complement.
GAGCACCGTGCCCAGCGCGTTCACGACGGTGAGCGCGGCGAAGGTCGCGTCGTCCCCGATGCGGAGGAGGATCTGCGCCAGGCGGCCGAGGAGGAAGAGCGCCGCGCCGCCGAGGAGCAGCGCGCCCGGGCGCTCCTCCCCGGTGAGGGCCCAGATGCTGAAGGCGAGGGCGAGCAGGCCGAGCACGGCGCAGAGCGAGGCCGCGACGCGCAGGTCGCTCCCGCCGGTGATGAGGAGCAGCGCGCCGAGCACGCTCAGCCCCGCTCCCGCGCCGAGGACGGTGCGCGCGTCCACGCTCCCCGACCTGGCCGCGCCGGCAAAAGGGTTGCGCACCGTCGGCCCGCGGCGAAGGTTTATCAAGGGCTTGGCGCGTGCGCGCCGCATGGCCATGCACCGCGTGTGGGGACCGCTCAGCATCCTGCTCATCGTCCTCGGCGTGCTGTTCTTCGCCGTCTTCGGCCTGGCCAACGGGCACCCCACGGACGTGGGCGTGTACTCCGTGACCATCATGCTCCTCGGCATGGGCCTGGGCGGCCTGTGGGCCAGCCGGAGCATGGTGGAGCAGGCCGAGGCCTGAGCGCAGCCGCACTCCGCGCAACGGTTAAGCGGCCCACGCCGGGTGCGCGGCCATGCGCGCGGCCGTCCTGGCATTGCCTGTCGTCCTTCTCCTCGCCGCACCCGCCGCCCCGGCCGCGGTCCAGGCCTTGGCCTTCGCGCACTTCGTCGACCCGCTGCCCGGGAGCGCGGGCGAGACGAGCATCGGCGTGAACCCGCGCACGAACAGCGCGTTCTTCGTCCGTTTCACGCACGTGGACCGCGTGCGCTGGGACGCGCAGGACGTCCCGAGCTGGACCGACGTCACGCCTGCGCTGAACCACATCACCACCCTGGACCCCATCGGCTACGTGGACCCGGTCACGGGCCGCGTCTTCGACGTGCAGCTCCAGGGCGAGACGAGCGAGGTCACCATCAGCGACGACGACGGCGTCACATGGCTTCCGACCCAGCCGCCCACCGCGGCCCCGGCCTTCGACCACCAGACGCTCGGCGGCGGGACGTGGAGCATTCCCGCCCTGCCCATCACGCCCTTCAACCCCGTGTACCCGAACGCGCTCTACTACTGCGCCCAGCTCGCGCTGCAGGAGTGCGCGCGCAGCGACGACGGCGGCGTGACGTGGGGCCCGCCCGTCCCGACGAACACCCTCGAAGGCTGCGCAGGCCTGAGCGGGCACGTGGTCGCCGGGCCGGATGGCACGGTCATGGTCCCGGATTCCCACTGCCACCTCGGCCAGGGCGCGGAGGTCAGCACCGACCTCGGCCTGACGTGGACCGCGGTCAAGGTGCCGGGCACGAGCATCGCCGACAGCGACCCGAGCATCGCCTTCGACAAGGCGGGCACGGCCTGGATCGCCATGAGCGACGCCGGGCACGCCAAGGTGAGCTGGAGCCGCGACGACGGCGCATCCTGGGCCGAGCCGGTGGACGTCGGCGCGGACCTGGGCATCCAGAACACGGAGCTGCCGATGATGGTCGCGGGCGACGCGGGCCGGGCGGCGATGGCGTTCTACGGGACGACCACGCCCGGCGACGACCAGCGGTCCAGCTTCCCGGGCGCGTGGCACCTCGTCGTGGCGCAGACCGTCGACGACGGCGCGACGTGGCAGGTCGTGGACACGACGCCGACCGACCCGGTCCAAGTGGGCTGCATCTGGCTGGGCGGCGGGGGCAACGCGTGCCGCAACCTGCTCGACTTCCAGGGCGCGACCGTCGATGCGGAGGGCCGCATCCTCGTCGGCTACGCCGACGGCTGCACCGCGTCCCGATGCGGGCCGAATGGCGGGAGCAGCTTGGGCACCATCGCCCGGCAGGCGGGCGGGCCGCGGTTGTTCGCCGCGTTCGACCCGTAAGCCCCGCGCAGGGTTCAAGCCCCCACGCCGCGTCGCTCCTGCGTTGCCCGAGTCCGCCGACTGGACGGAGCGCTACCGCCCCCAGAACCTCGACGAGGTCGCGGGCATGGTCAAGGGCAAGGAGGACCTGCGCGCCTGGGCCCGTGCCTGGACGAAGGGCACGCCGGAGCTGCGCGCCGTCATCCTCATCGGCCCGCCGGGCACGGGCAAGACGAGCGCCGCGCACGCCTTGGCGAAGGAGAACGGCTGGACCGTGGTCGAGCTCAACGCCAGCGATGCGCGCAACCGCGACGCCATCGAGCGCATCATCCTGCGCGGGGCGGAGCAGGAGACCATCAGCAGCACGGGCGCGTTCGAGCGCACGCGCGACGGCAAGCTCAAGCTCCTCCTGCTCGACGAGGCGGACCAGCTCGCCGGCCGCGACGAGACCATGGGGGGCAAGAAGGCCATCCTCACCGCGGTGCAGCGCACCGGGCAGCCCATCATCCTCACGGCGAACGACGAGGAGATGCTGAAGAAGAGCAAGGCGCTGAAGGACCAGAGCCTCGTCATCAAGTTCCAGCGCCTGCGCGAGGGGACCATCGAGAAGGCGCTGCAGCGCGTGTGCCAGGCCGAGGGCATCGCCGCCGAGCCGGAGGCGCTCCTCGCGCTCGCGACGAAGGCCGAAGGGGACCTGCGCGGGGCCATCCGCGACCTGCAGGCGCTGTGCATCGGACGCACGACGCTGACGCTGAAGGACATCCGTGCCGTGGGGGAGCGCAACCGCACGGCCACGCTCTGGGAGTTCATCAAGAACACGTACCGCACGAGCGACATCAAGGCCGCGCGGGAGATGAGCTGGGACGTGGACGAGGAGCCGCGGGAGAAGCTCACCTGGCTCGACGACAACCTGCCCCGCGCCTACCGGGACGTGCACGACGTCGCGCAGGGCCTGGAGTTCCTCAGCCGCGCCGACGTCTTCCTCGCGCGCACCAGCCGCACGCAGAACTACCGGCTCTGGGGCTACGCGAACGACCTCATGGTGGCCGGGGTGGCGGCGAGCAAGCACGCCCCGATGGACCGCGAGCCGTGGGTGGAGTTCCCGAGCTGGATCCGCCGCATGGGCGCGTCGCGGCACGCGCGCGGCATGCGCGGCTCGCTCGCGGAGAAGCTGGGCAAGGCCACGCACACGGGCAGCGACGCGGCGGAGGAGGCGTTCCTGCCCTGGCTCCTCGGCATCTTCCGCAACGACCGCGAGCAGGCGGTGCGCCTCGCCGTGCGGCTCGACCTGGAGGAGGCGGAGATGGCCTGGCTGCTCGGGGATGCGCCGCGCACCGAGGTGACGAAGTTCCTGGCGCGCGTCGAGGCCTTGCGCGAGCCGCAGGCCGAGGTCGTGGAGGAAGAGGCGCCGGAGCCCGAGCCGGTGAAGGAGGAGGCCAAACCTGCCCCCGAGCCGAAGGCGAAGCAGAAGGGCTTGTTCGAGTTCTAGGCCCGCAGCTGCCGGAGCTCATGCGTCGCCTGGCGCAGGCTGGGCGCGCTCGGGGCGAAGTCGAGCCGGGCCGCGGCCTCGCCGCGCACGATGGCGTCGCAGCTCCTCATGAGGTCGACCGGGCCGCTCAGGAACAGCTCGTAGCAGCCCTGGTGCACGAGGCCGAGCACGTGGCGCATGGGCTCCGTCGCCGGCTGGATGCGCAGCAGGTGCTCCCACAGGCCGAGGAAGCGCTCGGTGGCCGCGGCGAACTCCTGCGCGTGCCGGCGCGCGCCCTCGCTCGGACTCCAGGCGCGCTCCGT
>JAIVGT010000193.1 GCA_020201485.1 Halobacteriales archaeon | reverse complement strand
GGCGTGCAGCTCGGCCGACCTCGCCCGCATGCGGGGCAGGCTGACGGCGTAGCTGCGCACGCCGGCCATGTCACACCCCCAGGACGTGCACCGCGCACGTCGCCCCGCTGCCCCCGACGTTGTGCGCCAGGCCGCGCTCCGCCCCGGCGCGCTGCCGCGGACCGGCCTGGCCGCGCAGCTGCAGGAACAATTCGCACACCTGGCCGATGCCGGTCGCGCCGAGCGGATGGCCCTTCGCCTTCAGCCCGCCGCTCGTGTTCACCGCCACCTGGCCGTCGCGCTTCGTCGCCCCGCTCGCCGTGAACGGCCCGCCTTGGCCCTTGGCGCAAAAGCCCAGGTCCTCGAGCGCGAGCAGCTCGGCGATGGTGAAGCAGTCGTGCACCTCCGCGACGCCGAGGTCGCGCACCGCGCAGCCTGCTTCGCGCAACGCGTGCTGGCCCGCGGCGCGGCTCGCGCGCAGCTCGGTGAGGTTGGGCCGGTCGTGGATGGCGAGCAGGTCGGTGGAAGCGCCCGAGCCCTGGACCCAGATGGGCGTGTCGGTGAAGTGCTGGGCGAGGTCGCCGCGAACGACGAGGGCCGCGGCTGCCCCGTCCGTCGTGCTGCAGCAGTCGTACAGGCCGAGGGGCGCGGCCACGCTCGGCGCGTTCATCGCGTCCTCGAGGCTGACGGGCTTCTGGAACTGGGCTTTGGGGTTCAATGCGCCGTTGGCGTGGTTCTTCACCGCGACGTGGGCCAAGTGCTCCTTCGTCGTGCCGAAGTCCTTCATGTGCCGCGCCGCCATGAGCGCGTACACGCCGCTGAACGTGAGGCCGGCCGTGCGCTCCCACTCCGTGTCGCCGCTCACGCCCAGCCAGTAGCGCTGCCGCTCCTCGTGCTGGTCGTTCATGCGCTCGATGCCCGCGGCCAGGGCGACGTCGCAGCTCCCGCTCTTCACCGCCTGCACCGCGTCGCGGAAGGCGAAGCCGCCGCTCGCGCACGCGTTCTCCACGCGCCGGGCCGGGATGCCCTGCATGCCCGCGTGCTCGACGAGCAGGCCGGCCAGGTTGCCGAGCTGCGCCCCGCCGAAGCTGACGGAGCCGATCCAGGCCTCCTGCACCTGCCGCGCCTGCATGCCCTTGTCCACGCTCGCCAGCGCGGCGCGCGCCGCCTCGGCGAACATGCCCTTCAGGCCGGTGGCGCTCGTGCCGTACTTCGTCTGGCCTGCGCCCACGAGCGCGACCTGCATGCGCGCGCGAGCGCGGCCCCGGGGGATGAAGGCTTCGACGCCGCGCCATAACCGCCCCGCATGCCGGAAGGCACAACGTATTAGTGCGCCGCCCAGATTGACCGCTGGTCAGCATGGAGCGCACCGTCCAAGCC
>JAIVGT010000091.1 GCA_020201485.1 Halobacteriales archaeon | reverse complement strand
GCGCTGCAAAGAACGCTTATCCATCGCCCGCCGCTCGGCACGACCATGCGCTGGGCCCTGCACATGGCGGGATGCATCCTGCTCCTCGCGGCCGGCCTCGGCGCGGCGTGCGGCCTGTCCGCAACCGCCGATGCCGCGCTCCTCGCCGGCTACGCGCACGGTCGGGCCGCCGATGCGGCGCAGGTCCTCCCGGCGCTGCAGGCCCAAGGCTCCGGCCCGCCGTTCCTGGCCGCGGTCGACGCCCTCGACCACGTGTGGCACGCAGCCGTGTTCGGCGGCGCAGATGCCGCGTGGGACCTCGCGGACAAGGTCGACGACGACGGCTCCTCCTGCTGGCCTTAGCCGCCGAGCGCCGCCCGCACTTCCTCGACCTTCTTCTGCAGCTCGCCCACGCGCAGCTGCGCCTCGCGCACGCGCGCCGCCGCGTCGCCTCCCTGGCTCGCCGTCGTGTCGCGCACGGGCAGCCCGGCGCTGAGCAGGTCGAGCACGGGCTTGATGTCCACGTCCTTCCACTTCGTCGTCTTGCCGAACTTCTGCTCGCTGGCCTGGGGCTGGTTGAGCCAGGTCTTCGTGCCGCGCGCCCCGAGAACGCCACGCTGCTGCAGGAGCTGGAACAGCGCCGCCACGTCCTCCACGCCCATCGTGTCGCTCTCGATGGTCAGGCTGATGTGGCCGTCCTTGCCCGACTCCGGGTCGTAGCGGAACAGGGCGCTCACCTGGTTGCTGCTGCCCGCCTCGGCGCTGCCCTCGAGCTTCCGGCCCAGCTTCAGCTTCGTCTCGTGGTCGGCCATGCCCCGGCATGCGCCAGCCCCTCCAAAACCCCCGCAGCCCGGGGATTGGATGGCAAGGCCCATGTAGGGGGAGCCCGGTCGCGGTTTGCTCCCGCGATGCGGGAGCATCGGTGAAGAAGCATGGGAGACTATCGTGGCGGTGGCGGTGGCGGCCGTGGCTTCAGCAGCGGCCCGCGCGAGATGCACAACGTGACCTGCTCCGACTGCGGGCAGCAGACCCAGGTGCCGTTCAAGCCCACGGAGGGCCGGCCCGTGTACTGCCGCGACTGCTTCGCGAAGCACAAGCCCGCCCGGTACTGAGCCGGCGGCCTGCCGGGAGCGCCCGGCCTGTTTTCTCTTCTCCGCGCCCCAGCCCGGGCACGACCTGTTCAAGGGGCGGGCAGGAAGCGTTTTGAGGCCCGAGGACCTCGAGCCGCCCGAGGGAGCGCGTGCGGGAGGTCGCCTTCGGTCTGCTGGCAGCGGTGCTCCTGCCCGTGCTCGCCGCCGCCGTGCCCCTCCAGCCCGCCGACGCCCCGAGCGCGTGCACGCAGGAAGCCCTGCGCGTGTACACCTGCACCTGGGACTTCGAGTTCGGGGCTGCGAACGGCGCGCCCGTCCTCGCCCTGCCCCCGCTGAACACGAGCGAGATCGACCTGCGCGTGACGAGCGACGCCACCGTGCCCGAGTACGCCTGGGCGTTCGTGCCGGGCAACGCCACCGACCCGCTCTACACCGGCACCGAGACGGCGCAGGTCCGCACCTCGCCGCTGCCCTCGACGCGCAACGAGACGCAGCAGCACATCCACCACGTGGCCTTGCTCGTCCTCGACCCGGCGGACCCGGTCCAGCTGCGGTTCACGGAAGGCAACGCGCAGGTCGCCGGCCTCTCGCCCCTTCCCGGAGCGCTCCACGTCGTGCTGCGCATCCGCGAGACCGCGGGCAGCGCCCTCGCCCCCTCCCACGCCGGCACGTGGGACGACCCGCAGGTGAAGGACCCGGTCGAGGACAGCAACGGCCCGGACTTCACCGACATCGCCGGGGCGTGGATGGACGACCCCGTCCTCGACGACGCGCTCATGCAGGTCGGCGTCTGGGCCCCGAACCTGACCCACGCCAACCCCTCGCCCGGCAGCGACGCCTGGTTCGCCTTCCGCTGGAAGGTCCTGGCCGGGGAATGGGGCGTGGCCTGGGTCCTGCACGCCGCCGACCCGCTGGCCGCGGCGCAGCAGGAGCAGTCGGGCTGGACGGCGAAGCTCTGGCACGGCGCGCCCGGGCAGACCGGGGCCGAGGCCATCATGGACCTGCCCGTGCAGGTGGACGCGAAGAACGGCACGCTGGCCGCGACCGTGCCCCTGCACACGCTCGGCGACCCGAAGGACAGCGACCTGTTCACCGGCATGGAGGCGCTCAGCTACTACGGCGCGAGCAACGACGCCACGCAGGTGCCGCTCGACAAGGCCGGCGACATGGCGCGCGCGTTCGCCGTGGGCGGGCCGGCGGTGTGGGGCAAGCTGCGGGGCGTCGAGGACCAGCCGCTCGCCCCGGCCTGGTACGCCGCGCCCCTCGCCCCGGACAACATCCCGAACACCATCCAGGTCGGCGCGTTCCTGGGCGCGGGCGCGACCGCGGTGTACAGTGCGGCGGCCGTGCGCAAGCGCCGTCAGCAGCTGCGCACGAAGGTCGACCTCGTGGACGACGCCGCGGACGGCGCGCCCGACCCCTCCTCCGCGCTGCGCGCGCTCGACGCGCTCCAGGTCAAGTTCGACGGCGAGCTGCACGCCGGCCAGCTCAGCGAGGCGCACTACGACATCCTCGCCCGGCGCATCGAGCGCGCGGCGTTCCGCCTCTGGCGCCGCGACCAGTCCCTGCGCCCGGCGCGCCGCAAGGCGTGAGCATCGACCGACGGGGCCGCGGCATCGGCCTACGGTCCGGTGGCAACCCTTTTCCGCGCCCGCCCGGTTGTTGGCCCATGCGGCCGGCCGCGCTCCTCGTCGTGCCCCTCCTCTTGCTCAGCCTCGCCCCACTCGCCCTCGGGCCAGGGCCGCAGGCGTGGCAGGCCGGGCGGAACGACTACCGCATCGCGATGCGCGACGGCACGGTCATCGACGCCACGATGATGGTCCCGGCGGGCACATCCGCCGATGCGCGGCTGCCGGCGGTCGTCGTCATCCACGGCTACGGCGGGAGCAAGGACGTGGGCTCGGCGCGCGATGCATCGGAGCGCGGCTACGTCGGCTTCGCCTACAGCACGCGCGGCTTCGGCCAGAGCACGGGCCAGATGGACGTCGCCGGGCCGAAGAGCATGCAGGACCTGAAGGACCTCATCGCCTGGCTGGGGGAGAACGGCCCGGTGGACGGCGCGCGGGTCGGGGCCATCGGCTGCAGCTACGGCGGCGGCCACGTCCTCCAGCTCGCGACGATGCCGGACGCGGGCGTGGCCACGGTCGTGCCCTGCGTGCCGTGGAGCGACCTGGAGCAGGCGCTGCGGCCGAACCACGCGTTCAAGCTCACCTACACGACCGGCTTCTACGCCACCGGCAACGGCCTCGTGCAGGACGGATGCCAGCCGATGTGCCTCGACGCGGCCGGCACCGACCTCGGGCGCCGGCAGCTCTACGACACCTACGACCCGCAGGTCCACGTCGGCTTCGCCAGCATGGTGAGCGGCCTCGGCCTGGGCAGCGCGGAGCAGTTCTTCCGCGAGCGCAGCGCGGTCTACAACGTGCAGGACATCCACATCCCCATCTTCATCATCCAGGGCATGAGCGACGACCTGTTCCCCGCGGACCAGGCCCTGCCCTTCTTCGACCTCATCCCCACGAGCGAGAAGAAGCTCTACCTCGGCTTCGTCGGGCACCCGCGCGCGAGCGGCGACGGGCCGGAGGTGGACTACGTCATGGGCCTGGCATACCAATGGTTCGACCATTTCCTCAAGGGCATCGGACCCGACCCGGTGGACCCGGCGCACCCCATCGAGGTCGGCATGAAGCCCTGGACGGGCAGCACGCTCCACCTCAGCGCCTGGCCCTCGGAGCGCGCGCGCTTCGCGTTCAACACCGACGGCTCCCTGGGCGCGCCCGGCCCGGCTGGCGTGCAGGCCGTGGTGAACGACGGCCTGGCCGGCTTGCAGGACGACCCGGTCCTGCCCCTGCTCGTCGGCGTCCCGGCGCAGGTGCCCGATGGCACGCCCGTGGACACGCTCGCCTGGAGCCTGCCCCTGGCGCAGGACACGGAACTGCTCGGCACGCCCCGCGCCGACCTCTTTCTCACGAGCACGGGCACGGAGTTCCAGGTCGCGGCCAAGGTCTTCGACGTCGCGCCGGACGGCACCTCCGAGCTCGTCACGCGCGGCATCTGGGACGTGCCCGACAGCATCCCCGGCCTGGCGCAGCACGTCTTCTTCGACCTGCAGCCGTACCGGCACGCCTTCCCGGCGGGCCACACCCTCGATGTGCGCATTGCGGCCAGCGACACGCCGGCCTACGAGCCGGTGCGTGGGCAGTTCGTCAACGTCCTGAGCGTCGGCCAGGGCGGGAGCGGCATGTTCCTCCCGCTGTGTCCCGGGATGTGCGCGGAATCTTGAAGCCCCGGCGCGCGGTGCTGGCCTCGTGCGCGAGACCGCGGCGGCGTGCATCGCGATGCGCGGCGAGGGGGAGAGCAAGGAGATCTGCCTGGTGCAGGCCGGGGAGGCGTGGACCATCCCCATGGCCCTGCTCGGCAAGGGCGAGATCCCGAAGCAGACCGCCCTGCGCGCCCTGCGCGAGGCGAGCGGGGTGGAAGCGCAGCTCGGCGACGTGGACCCGGCCTGGTACAAGACCACGGAGCAGGTCTACCGCAAGGGCATCGAGAAGGTGCGGCGCGAGGTGCATTTCTACCGCGTGCGCGTGAAGCCCGACCTGGCCGGCGGGCAGTGGTTCAAGGCCCCCGATGCCCTGGTGAAGGTCACGAGCAAGGCGGCGAGGGAGATGCTCGAGGCGGCGCTCGGCCTGGCCAAGCCCCCGCCCGTCTCGACGAAGCCGGCCAAGCCGCTGTTCGAGGACGAGTAGCGCAGCTCAGGCCCTCGTCCATCTTCTGCGCCCGCCGCACGAGGCTGACG
>JAIVGT010000090.1 GCA_020201485.1 Halobacteriales archaeon | reverse complement strand
ATGCACCACGCCCCCGCCCACGGACACGGCCGGGAAAGGCACGGCCAGCTCGGTCACCGTGACCCAGCACCCGGCCGACGCGAGCGCGGGCACGAACGCCCTCGTCTGCTGGCGCGTGGACGGCTCGGGCAACGTGAAGCACACCGCGCTCCACTACGACGCGGCGACCCACGCCGGCGCGAGCGCGAAGTTCACCGACTACGCAGGCGGCACAGTGTACCCGGGGAACGCGACGTCGGCGGCGTCCGCCGGCTACAACCTGCCCGGCGACTTCTGCGCCAACATCCCGGTCGGGGACAAGGGCGTGTACTTCCGCGCCCACGTCATCGACGCCAGCGGCGGCGACGGCAAGCTCAGCGAGGAGCAGGAGGTCGAGGTGCGCAGCTCGGTCAGCGTCCTCGTCCCCTCGCTCAGCCCGAGCAACCCGGCGTCCGGCACCGCGGGCAAGAACGTCACGCTCTGCTGGAGCCTGACCGGCTCCGGCCACGCGGCGCACACCGCCATCCACTGGGACACGACGAGCCACCCCGGCCAGACGACGTTCTCCGCCTACCAGGGCGGCACCGTGTACCCGAACAACACGGCCACGGCCGCTTCCTCCGGCTACAACGCGCCCGGCTCGTTCTGCGGCAACCTCACCCTGCCGGCGAGCGGCGCGTCCGGCTACGTGTACTACCGCGCGCACGTCATGAGCCCGCCCGACCCGCCGGGGACGCTCACGAACGAGGCGCGCGTCAGCATCAGCTCCGGGAACAACACCACGGCCGGCGTCGTCGTCAGCCTGGACTTCACCGGCAGCCAGTTCACCGCCGGCTCCTATGCCCTGCAGAGCCCGGCCGGGCAGAACGTCACGCTGTGCTGGGCCGTGACCGGCACGGGCACCATCCCGCACACCGCCGTCCACTGGGGCCCGACGAGCCACGCCACCGACCCGACCGCGGCCTTCACCGCGTACAGCGCCGGGGCCATCTACCCGGGCAACGGGACGGCGCAGAACACGAGCGGCTACGCCCTGTCCGGCACGAGCACGACGTTCTGCGGGAACGTGCTCGCCCCCACGCCCGCCGGCACCCTCTGGTACTACCGCGCGCACGCCATCGACACCACGGGCGGCACCGGCCGGCTGAGCACGCACGAGGTCAGCATCACGGCGCAGTGAGGCCATGCGCCTCGCCCTGCTCGCGCTCGCGCTCCTCGCCGCGGGGAGCGCGCGCGCCGCCAGCCTGGACGCCAAGGACGACGGGAACGACCCGCGCTTCGCGCCGTTCGAGCTGACGGCCGCTCCGGGCGAGCAGGTCACGCTGCGCGACGCGGGCCAGGAGCCGCACACGCTCACCAGCGTGGACGCGGCCTGGACCGCGGTCCAGGTGAACGCGAGCCAATCGGCGAGCTTCGCCGCGCCGGCGCAGCCGGGAGATTACCGCTTCTTTTGCGCGTACCACGCCAGCCCGCAGACCCCGCCCGGGCAGGGCATGGCGGGCGTGCTGCACGTCCCGTCCTCGGCGTCCGGCACGGACCCGAACGGTTCCTCGCCGCCCACGAAGCCGACACCGGACCTCGGCCTGTCCGGCCTGTTGGCCGCCCTGGCCCTCGGGCTGTTCCTGCGGCGCAGGCCTTGAAGCGGTGCCGCGGGAAACCGGCCGTTCAAGGCGTGCACCAAAACCCGGGTGTAGCCCCCGCGACGAGGCTGGGGCATGCAGCCCATCGTGCCCGGCTACCGGGGTTTCCTGTTCACGAGCTCCGCCATGCTCGCCCTGGCCCGCCTCGACCCGAGCGTCGGGGGCGGCGTGCCCCTCAAGGCGGACGGGATGATGTAGCGGGCCTCAGACCTTGACGTCGGGCACGTCGTCGCCCGTGGCCTTCTTCGCCGCTTCCTGGGCCTTCTTCGCGCGCTGCTTCGCGTCGTACCCGGTCGCCGCCTCGAGGAAGTCGTTCCAGACGCCCATCGTCTGCTGCGCGACCCCCATGTCGGCGCTGCGGTCGGTCTCGCTGTCCACCCAGACCTTCTCCTTGCCCTCGAGCCGGCACTTCACGGACTTGAGCGCGCCGAAGCTGGCGACGAGCCACTCGCCCTCCTGGTGCACGCTGCCGAACAGGGTCTCCATGAGCTTCTGCAGCTTGTCGCCCTCGAGGTTCTTGTAGTGGCCCCGCCGGATCTCGTAGCCGCGCATGGAAAACGCCCCCAGGGACGGAAGCGTTAAGCGGGCGGGGCTCCAAAAAGGTTCCGACCATGGGCATGAACGTCGGGCTGTGCGCGGTGTGCCGTTCGCCTGGGGCCATCCACTCCTGCGCGCTGTGCGGGAAGCTCGTCTGCCCGCGGCACTTCCAGCACGGCGCGGGCGTGTGCACGCAGCACGCCGGGCCGGGACCTGGCCTGCCGCACGGCGTCCGGTAGCGCGCGCCACCGAAGACGCTAAGGAGCCCTGCCGCGTCGGGCCGCTGTGCGCGCGGCGCTCCTCGCCCTGCTGCTCCTCGCCGGCTGCCTCGGCCAGCCCGCCGGCCGGGAGGTGGGGCCGCTCGTCGGCAACACCGCGCCCGACTTCACCGTGCAGCCCGTGGGCGCGAACGCGACCTGGCATCTCGCCGAGCACCGCGGCCGCTTCGTCGTCCTCGACCTCATGGGCGTGAACTGCGAGCCGTGCCGCGTGGAGATGCCGCACCTCCTCGCGCTCAGCCAGGACCGGAGCCTGGGCTTCGACATGGTGAGCGTGGACATGGCGAGCGTGTACCCGGGCCTGGGCGCGAAGGACACGCGCGACATCCAGCAGTTCCGCGCCGGCTTCAACGCGACCTGGGACTTCGCCCCGGACAGCGGCCGCGTCGGCCGCGACTACGAGCCCATCGTCCTGCCCACGACGGTCATCCTGGACCGCGAAGGCGTCATCGTGTTCCGCAGCGGCGGCGGGACCGTGACCGAGCAGCAGATGCGGGGCGCGATGGAGCGCGCCGGCCTGGGCGGCCCGGGGGTGTAGCGTGGCCGACACGTTCGCCGTGCTCCAGGCGTTCGCTGCCGGCGTGCTCAGCTTCTTCGCCCCGTGCAGCGTCGCCATGCTGCCCGCGTACATCTCCTATTACCTGCGCCGCGAGGGCGAGGAGGAGCCGACGCGGCCTGACGCGCGCGCCCTGGTGCTGCTCGGCCTGGCCATCGTCCTGCTGGCCGCCGCGCTCGTGGAGTACGACCGCGTGAACAACGGCTTCGCCCGGCTGAGCGCCGTGCCCATCGCCCTGCTCCTCGCCGGGCTGGCCTGCGCCGGCGGCAGCGCCTGGCTCGCGCAGCGCGGCGGCATGGCGCGGCCCCTGCTGCTCGGCGGCATGACCGCGCTCGGCATCCTCGCCGTGTTCGCGCTGCTCGGCGTGCCCTTCGTCGTCATCGCCGGCGCGCTGACCTTCGCCCAGCTCAGCTACCTCGTGCTCGCCATGGCGGCGCTGCTCGTCGTGCTCGGCCTGCTCGGGCTGGCGGGCAAGGACCTGAGCGTCGCGCTCCCGGTGCGCGCCCCGCGGCAGCGCACGCCCCTCGGCTTCTTCCTCTTCGGCATCGCGTACGGCGTCGTGAGCATGGGCTGCACGCTGCCCCTGTTCCTCCTCGGCGCGGTCGGGCCCCTGCTCCGCAGCAACGACGCGCTCACCTCGCTCCTCGGCGCGGTCGCGTACGGGACGGGCATGGCGAGCGTCATGCTCATCACCACGTTCAGCCTCGCCGTGGGCAAGGGCTTGACGCAGCAGCGCCTGCGCGGGGCCGTGCCCTGGATGAAGCGCGCGAGCAACGTCGTGCTCATCCTCGCCGGGCTCTACATCGCCTGGTACGATTGGACCGTGCTCCGCCTGACGGGATGAGGGAAGGAATAGGACGAAGCGCGGCCCGCCGAGATGGAGCGGGGCGCGCCTGGTCGAGCTCCATGGGCGCTGCGAGGCCTTGAGCCTTCTGCCCCAGGATGCGGTGGTCCCTACAGCTGCGCCGGCACGCGCCGCAGCCAGTCCAGGTCGCTGATGTACAGCTCGCGGATGTCCTTGAGGCCGAGCTTCATCATCGCCAGGCGCTCCAGGCCCAGGCCCCACGCCAGCACCGGGTGCCGCACGCCCGCGGGCTGCGTGACTTCCGGGCGGAAGATGCCCGCGCCGCCGAGCTCCATCCACTTGTTGTTGTAGAACACCTCGACGTCCAGGCTCGGCTCCGTGTACGGATAGTAGGAGGGCCGGACGCGTACGTCCGTCGCGCCCATCTTGCCGTAGAACTCCTTCAGCAGGCCGATGAGCATGCGCAGGTTCGCGCCCTCCTCCATGACGATGCCGTCGACCTGGTGGAACTCCGGGAGGTGCGTCGCGTCCATGGCCTCCTTGCGGAACACGCGGCCGACGATGAACGCCTTCGTCGGGCCCTCCGGCTTGGATCGCAGGTGCCGGATGGTCTCGACCGTGGTGTGCGTGCGCAGGATGAGCCGCTCCGCCTCGCGCTTGCTCCACGCGTAGCCCCAGCCGGCGCTGCCCGTCTTGCCGCCGTCCTCATGGACGCGCGCCACCTGCTTCACGTAGCTGGCTTCCTTCCCATTGCTCGGCAAGGCCCGCCGCTCCGGCTGCTCGAGGTAGAACGTGTCCTGCATCTCGCGCGCCGGGTGATCCTGCGGGATGAACAACGCGTCCATGTCCCAGAACGTGCTGTGCACGAACGGGCCCTCGATCTCCTCGAAGCCCATCTCCAGGAAGATGCCGCGGATGTCGTCGATGATGCGGCGCAGCGGGTGCTTCTTGCCCCCGTGCACCTCGGGCGCGTACGTGGTCACGTCGTACGGCCTGAGCTTCGCGCTCCGCCACGCGCCGCTCTGCAGCAGCTCAGGCGTGAGCTGCGCGATGCTGTCCTCCAGGCTGACGCCCTGCTGCGCGATGTCGAGG
>JAIVGT010000089.1 GCA_020201485.1 Halobacteriales archaeon | reverse complement strand
CGTGTCCGCCCCCTACCTGGCTGGCCTGGCGGGGGACGCGCTGCGCCCGTGCTCCTCCGTGCGCGTGACCGACAGCAGGCACAGCGAACTCAGCCCCACGCTCGCCTGCCCGAGGCTGGAGGAGACCGTGGTCACGCCCGCCGGCTTGGCGATGATGGTCGCCTTCGCCGCCGCGGGAGCCCTCGCCCTGCTCGCGGTCCGCTGGCCGCGGCTGGCGTGGCTGGGGGCGGCGGCATACGTCCTGGCCGCGGCCACGTCCGTGGCGCGCGGGTCCGTGGACCCATCGCTCCTCGCCGCGGTGCTCGGACTCCTGGTGCTGCGTCGCGCGCTCCCGTGGCCGCCGCGGGGCAAAGCCGAAACACCCAAGGCCGCGGACACGTAAGCGGCCCGCGTGCCCAAGCTCCTCGCCCTCAGCGTGCTCGGCCTCGATCGGCCCGGCCTCATCGCCGAGGTCAGCGGCGCGGTCAGCAAGGCCGGGGGCAACATCGTGCACGTCGAGCAGAACAGCGTGCGCGGCATGTTCACGATGTTCATGCTCGTCGAGCCGGCAGCGGGCAAGGGCAAGGCCCTGCCCAAGCTGCGCGCCGAGGCGGACCGCGCCCTGGCCGGCATCGGCCTCAACGTGCGCCTGGCCGCCGTGGACAGCAGCGAGGCGGCGGACCGGGACCTGCACGCCATCGTCATCCTCGGCGCGGACAAGCCGGGCGTCATGCACGCCATCACCGCCTGCATCGCCGAGCACGGCGGGAACATCGAGCGCATGCGCCACGTGGCGAAGGGCGACTTCATGGCGTTCGAGATCACGATGAGCCTCCCGGACCGCACGATGCCGAAGCTGCGCCGGGCCTTGCGCCAGGCGTGCGAGGCCCTGGGCGTGGACGCGGTCGTGCAGCCGGAGAGCCTGTACCGGGCCCGCCGCCGGCTCGTCGTGTTCGACATGGACAGCACCATCGTGGACGGCGAGGTCATCGACGAGCTGGCGAAGGCGGCGGGCGTGGAGGAGCACGTGAGCCGGCTGACCGCACGCGCCATGCGCGGCGAGGTGGACTTCAAGCAAGCCTTGCGGGAGCGCGTCGGCCTGCTCCACGGCTTGCCCGTCCGCGAGCTGGAGCGCATCGCGCGTGGCCTGCGCCTGACGCCGGGCAGCGCGGACGTGGTCTCGACGCTCAAGCGCATGGGCTTCAAGGTCGCCCTCCTCAGCGGCGGCTTCACGTTCTTCACCGACCGCTTGCAGGAAGAGCTGGGCTTCGACTACGCCTTCGCCAACGAGCTCGAGGTCCGGGACGGCAAGCTCACGGGCCGGGTCCAGGGCCCCATCGTGGACGCGAAGCGCAAGGCGGCCATCGTCCGCGAGCTGTGCCGGCGCGAGGGCCTGAGCCCGGACGAGGTCGTGGCCGTGGGGGACGGCGCGAACGACCGCATCATGGTGCGCAACGCCGGCCTGGGCATCGCCTTCAACGCCAAGGACGTGCTGAAGCGCGTGGCCGACGGCAGCATCACGGAGAAGAACCTGCGCGGCCTGCTGTACGCCATGGGCGCGACGCAGCGCGACCTCAAGCGGTAGCCGTCGCGTGCAGGATGCGCCAGCGCGCGGTGAACGGCCCGGGCCAGCGCTCCGCCAGCTCGGCATGCAGCGCCTCGCGCTCCGGCGCCGGCATGGCGCGGACCTCCTGCTCCCGGCTCCCCCAGCTCATGGCGAAGCCGTACGCTCCGCGCCACCCCTCGAAGCGCACCTCGTGGGTGAAGGGCCGGACCTCGACCTGCTGGAAGCCCGCGGCGCGGAGCGCCTGGCCGAAGGTCGCCGCGCTGCCCATCGCGTCCAGCTGCCCCCGCCGCGCCTGGACCGCCTGGCGCAGGGCCGCCAGCTCGGGCGGCGGGTCGCGGACTACGTGCCGGGCGATGGCCTCGCGCAGGTCGT
Organism: Halobacteriales archaeon; assembly: GCA_020201485.1. Taxonomy (GTDB): domain Archaea; phylum Thermoplasmatota; class SW-10-69-26; order JACQPN01; family JAIVGT01; genus JAIVGT01. Next base: position 2,979 of record JAIVGT010000089.1, on the reverse strand, counting down.
CGAACACGTCCTGCCGGTCGCTCGTCCATTCGGCGATGCTGAGCCGGCCCGGCGGGCGCATGGCGCGATGCATGCCGGCCAGCACCGGCGGGAAGCCGGGCGGGATGCCGAGGTTGCTGATGGCGGCGTCGAACTCCCCCGCGAAGGCGAGGCGCGTTGCGTCGCCGCGCGTGAACCGGACCTGGCCGAGCCCGCGCAGCTGGCGCAGGCCCTCGGCGATGCCGAGCTGGCCCTCGCTCGCGTCCAGCCCCACGACCTCCCCCTTCGGCCCGACCGCCTCGGCCGCGAGGAAGGTCGCGAGCCCGGTGCCCGCGCCGACGTCCAGCACCCGCTGGCCGGGCTCGAGGCGCGCCTCCTCCACCGTCCGGCGCGCGATGGGTACGAACCGGGGCACGACCCGCTCCTGGTAGAGCAGGGCCATGCGCGTGTACTCTTGGTGGATGAGGGGCTCGCCTGCGTGCGTCACGCCACCGCATCGCCCGGGGTCTCAAGAAGGCGCGCGCAACCAGTGCCAGCCCTCCACGACCTCGTGCCTCCATCCCTCGGGCCGCGTCAGCTCCTGGCCGAGCGGCAGGAAGGCGACGTCCGCCCCGACGCTGCGCGCGATCCCGGCCAGCGCTGCCTGCAGCTCCTCCGGCGCGCGGACGGCGTAGAGGAGCGACGCGCCCTCGTACAGCGCGCGTTGGGGGCGGAACGCGTCCGCCAGCACGGCGCGCAGGGCCTTCGGCGCCTCGAGCACGCGCGGGTCGGTGTCCATGACCACGACCTCGCAGCCGGGTAGGGCCTGGGCCAGCGCCAAGGCGTGCGCCCATTGCGTCCCGGCCCCGACCTCGACCACCTTGCGGGCGTCGCGGTAGGCCGCGAGCATGCGCGCCGGGAGCACGGCCGGCCATGGGCCCCACCGGCAAGAATCCAACGCCCGGAACGGCCCGATGACCTGGCGGAAATGGTTAAGGCCCGACCAGGCCTCAAGCGGGCGTGCAGCAGGTGCGGCTCCGGAACTTCCGTCCCGAGGACCTGTTCCCCGTCCTGCGCCTGGCGAACCGCACCCTCAGCGAGAACTACGAGGGCGGCCTGTTCCTCCACCTCGCCGACCTCTACCCCGACGGCTTCATCGTGTGCGAGGACGGGGAGCGCATCGTCGGCTTCATCCTCGGCGTGGTGGAGCGGGCCTACGAGGCGCGCATCCTCATCCTGGCCGTGGACGAGGACTACCGCAAGCGCGGCATCGGGTCCGAACTGGTCAAGCTCTTCATCGACCGGTTCCGCCGCAGCGGCATCCGCCGTGTGAAGCTCGAGGTGCGCATCAGCAACACCCCGGCCATCCTGCTCTACGAGCGGCTGGGGTTCGAGAGGAAAAAAGTGCTGCCGGGCTACTATGCGGATGGCGAGGACGCCTTCCTCATGAGTCGCCCGGTCGGCTGAGCGTCGCCCTCAGAGCATCCGGGGCGGCCGCTCGATGTGGTCCATCTTGTTGATCATGTCCGCCAGCCGCGCGCTCATCCGCCCGGCTCCGCTGTATTCGCCTTGGGCGAGGTAGCCGCTGATCTCCTTGCCCAGGACGAAGATGGCCTTCTTGTGCTCCGCTTTGCTGCGGTGCACGTGGATGGGCGAGATGCCCATCGTCCTGTACTCGTTGAACCAGGAATCCGCCTGGTTGCCGGCGCCCGTCTCGATGTGGTTCTTGATCTGGCACAGCAATGTGTGCATCTGGATAAGCTCGTCTTTGTGCATCCTTCTCTTCCCTCCTTGGAAGACAAGCTTGGTCCTTCGTATCGCGCGCGAATTCGATAAAGCTATCGTCGGTCTGGGATTCCACACGAAGCACCCGCAGAAAGTTTCGGTTTCCCCGGACGAAGAATCGTGGTTGCGTTCATTGACGGGTGCAATCTTCTCGCGTTCCACCGGTTCGACCGGAAGCGGGCTGTGCGTGGGGACGCACGTTCCCGCGACGGGCCGCGACGTTCTTGGCGGCGCGTGGCTCGGGCACGGCGAGCGCTTCGGCGCCCTCGGGCGGGGGGCGCGGACGACACGTGCACGGGGGGCTGGTCGCCGGGGCCCGCCGAGCCCGGCCCGCGAGCAGCCTGAGATCGCGTCCGCGCCGTGTCGGCGCTGGGCAAGCCGGGGGGCCGGGCCGCCAGCTCCTGGCCGGCGAGCCGATCCACCGCAGGGACGGATGACCCGGAGCCGATCGTGGCATGAGGCGGGTCGTCCCCCGGGCCTTCCGCGCGGCACATCGCCGTGGCGCTCGCCGCGGTCGGGCTAGGGTCGTCGTGGGACGAGGAGGGGCACGACTGGCTCCCCGTCGCCCATGCGGGCAGGCCCAGCGCGGGGGCTGACGGGTGACGGCCAAGGCTTTTCCCGGAGCATCGCATCCCGAGGTTCAGCATGGTGAAGAAGCAGCGCCGCATGCGCACCTCCCTGCGCTCCGCCAGCAAGGTCCAGGAGCGCGGCCTGGCGGAGAGCGCCGAGCGGCTGGCGAACCACCCGGAGTGGGCCGTGCCGCGCTGCGAGGGGCATCGCGACCACTTCGCCCGCGCGCGCAAGCACGCCGCGCGCGTCGCCGGGCACGCCGATGACGCGGAGAAGCTGGGCAAGCTGGCGCGGCGCGGGCATCCGTACGCGCGCGCCTACGCCGCGACCCTCCTCGTCGGCTTGCACGACCCCGAAGGCGTGGTCATGCAGAACGTGAAGACGCCCTGGGGCATGGCCGCCATCGCCGTGCGCGGCAGCGCCAAGCCGATGCACCTCGTGGCCATGCAGCACCTGAGCGACCGGAAGCTGCGTGCCTTCCTCGTCATCGACATCGCGAAGAAGAAGAAGCTCACGTTCTACAGCATGCCCGAGGGGGCAGGCGCCCTGCTCGTGTGCGCGGGCAAGGACGGCAAGCCTCCGGAGGCGTTCGTGCGCGACGCCGCCGCCTCGCTCAGCCTGATGAAGGACCCGCAGGGCTGGGGCTGCCCGCACGCCGTGCAGCAG
>JAIVGT010000088.1 GCA_020201485.1 Halobacteriales archaeon | reverse complement strand
GGGCTGCTCCGCGTCGTGTACATTCAAGAGGGCGACGAGCGAAGGGTCTTGACCCTCTACTGGACTAGAGGCTGTTTCACAACCGGTTTCCGACTCAAACCGAAAAAGCTAGGCTAGGTTCCACACTCATCCTCTTATGCCTTCCCGGTCATTGGAACAATTGACCGACGAGCAATGGAAACGATTGGAGCCCTTGTTGCCCAAACTCAGACCGGGCAAACAGGGCGGCCATCCGTGGGCTGACAACCGCGGCGTCTTCGAGGGAATCCTGTGGATTCTCCGGTCGGGGGCGCGGTGGAAAGACCTGCCCTCCGAGTATCCGAGTCCAGCGACGTGTTGGCGTCGTTTGAACAAGTGGAGCGACGAAGGCGTGTGGGAAGACGTGTGGCAGGAGTACCTGCGCCAACTCGACGCGCGTGGTCTCATCAACTGGCAGGAGACGTTCATCGACGCGACGTTCATGCCGGCAAAAAGGGGGGTCTCTGCGTCGGCAAGACTCGCAAAGGGAAGGGCACAAAGCTCGTGGTGGTGGCAAGCGGCGAAGGTATTCCACTCGGTGTTCTCACAGCGCCTGCGAATCCTCACGAAGCCACTCTCGCAGAGCAAGCGCTCCGAAGTGTACGGGTACCTCGCAAGGGAAGAGGCCGTCCCCGCACGACTCCTGCTCGACTGATCGGTGACAAAGCGTACGACAGCAAAGCCCTCCGATTGCGCTTGAAGAAGCGCGGCATCGACCTCATCGCCCCCCAACGCGTGAACGCCCGGGAAAAACTGCAAGACGGACGCAAGCTCCGCCGCTACAAACGACGTTGGATCGTCGAGCGGACGAACAGTTGGCTCAACACCGCGTGCAAGCACCTCACGACGCGATGGGAACACAGCTTGACAGCGTTCTCAGGCTTCATCCACGTGGCGATAATCATGATCTGCTTGAGGCGGTTATGAAACAGCCTCTAGTACTCAACGCGCGCGGGCGCGACGAACTAACGTGGCGAGGATGCGGGGGCGCGCGGCTTGGAGCGCCCAGCCGGCGGTCACGAGGATGGGGAGCATGGCGGCCAGCACGATGCCTTCTCGGGAGCCACCGCCTACGATGCCCGCGCCGGCTGCGACGATGGCCGCGGGGAGCGCGGCACCCAGCACCATCGCGATCGCCGCGCGCGGTGCGCGGCCCGTGGATGCGCCGAGGAGGGCGGCGACGGCGAGGCCGAGCGGGACCCCGAGCGGAAACGCCGAGCCTGGCGCAAGGGCGCCGACCACGCCCGCGGGCACCGTTGCGGCCCAAAGCATCGCGCCGAGGCCGACGCCGCGCACCCGGGGCGCGAGAGCTGCCGTCGCCTCGTGGTACGCGAGCCCGGCCAGGACGCCACCGACCCATCCTGGCACGACGCCTCCGCCGAGGAGGAAAAGGCCGACGCGCGGGTTCACCAGCAGCGCGTGCACAAGCGCGAAGCCGGCCAAGGCCAAGAGGCCGGCGACGGAACCGGCGAGGAGCGACGCGCGCAGCTCCACGTCGAGCCTCATGCCCCTTCCGGCGGACCGCGCGGCCGCTGGCCCTCGTCCCAGATGAACCACACCCCGCTCGCGCGCGCCACCTCCTGCCCCTCCGCGTCCTGCACGCGGCCCTCGACGAACGCCAGCGCCGAGCCGCGTTTCACGACGCGCGCGTCGCAGCGCAGCTCCTTGCCCGCGGCCCAGCGCAGGTACTTCAGCTCCAGCGAAGCCGTCGCGCACCACTCCGGGTCGGCGAGCGTGCTCACCACCGCGCCGCCCATGCACGAGTCGAGCAGGGCCGCGGTCACGCCGCCGTGCACCACGCCGCCGAGGTTGAAGTGCTCCGGGCGCAGCGGGAGGCGCACCGCGCATTCCCCGCCCTCCATGCGCTCGCGCACGATGCCCACGTAGCGCGTGAAGTTCGGCGCGTCGTCGTCGCGGCGCGCGCGGCGGCCGAGGGGCTCCGTGCTCATCACGCTCGGCAGCGCGCCAAGCTACATGTAGCCTCGCGCCCGTGCCCGCGCATGGACTGGACCGTGTGGCGCGACCAGTTCCCCATCCTGCAGCGCAAGACGTACCTCAACACGTGCAGCCTCACGCCCCTCGGCCGCTTCCACCGCGCGGCGCAGGAGCGCTTCTTCGCCCACTGGGACGACCTCGGCGCGAGCGCGTGGTACACGCACTGGGGCGCTGCGCTCGACGAGCTGCGCGGCAAGGTCGCGCGCCTCCTGCACGCCGAGCGTGAGGAGATCGCGCTGGCGCCCAGCATCAGCGGCGCCCTGAGCACGACGATGAGCAGCGTGCCCCTGCAGCGCCACAGCGTCGTCGCGAGCGACATGGACTTCCCCACGCTCACCTACCACTTCATGGCGAAGCCGCACATCGACGTGCGCTTCGTGCGGGGCGACGGCATCAGCGTGCCGCTGCAGGCGTACATCCGCGCCATGGACCCGAGCGTCAGCGTGCTAGCCATGAGCCAGGTCTGGTACCAATCCGGCGGCATCGCGCCCGTGCCGGAGCTGGCGAAGCTCGCCCGGCAGCAGGTCGCGCTCGCCGTGTGCGACGGCTACCAAGGAGCGGGGCAGCTCCCGACCGACCCGCGCGCGCTCGGCTGCGACGTGTATCTGACGGGCGGGCTGAAGTGGCTGCTGGGCGGGACGGGCATCGCGTTCGTCTGGGTGCGCAAGGAGCGGCTCGCCGAGCTGCGGCCGCGCGTGACCGGCTGGTTCGGTAACCCGCGCATGTTCGACTTCGACAGCACGAAGCTCGATTTCTGGCCGGACGCGCGGCGCTTCGAGGCCGGCACGCCCGCCCTGGCCGCGGTGCACATGGCGAGCGCCGGGCTCGACGTCGTGCTCCAGATCGGCCCGGAGAAGCTGCGGGAGCGCACCGTCGCCCTCGACAACGACCTCGTGGACCGCCTGCACGCGAAGGGCTTCAAGCTGCGCACGCCCGAGCCCCCGGAGCAGCGCGCCGGCATCGTCGCCGTGGACTGGCCGGACGACCCGGGTGCGGCAGTGGCGAAGCTGGCGCAGCAGGGCATCATCGTGGACGCGCGGCCGGGGCGCGTGCGCATCAGCCCGTACTTCTACAACGACGAGGAGGACAACGCGCGCTGCGTCGAGGCCTTGGTGCGGGCGCGCGGCTGAGGGTCGTTGCCATCGCCATCCCCGCATAACCTTCATGCCCGCTGCCGGCCGAGGGCCAGGCCGATGTCCGAGTCGCTCCCCGTCCCGCCCGACCTCCAACCCTTGCTCGCGAAGCACCCCGGCCTCGACTGGCACGGCCTGGCCTGGGACACGGTGCGCCAGCGCGTCCAGGAGCTGGAGCGCGTCGAGCAGCTCGCGCGGCGCAGCACGCTCACGGCGCGCGAGGCGAAGGAGCTGGCGGCGCGCCTGCGGGGTGCGTGATGCGCCTGGCCATCGACCCGGCCGCGCTCGCCTGGGCCATCACACCCCAGGGCAGCGCGGCACGTGCCTGGCTCCTCGCGCACGACGGTGTGCTCCCAGCGGATGCGCTGGATCGGCTGCGCGACGCGCGGCGCGAGCTGGGGGCGCGCACCGGCCTCGGTCCGGGCGAGACCTGGGACCTGTTGGAGGCGATGCTCGCGCGCGCGGAGGCGGTGCCGGCCGAGGACGCCGAGGAGTACGCCGCGCTCGCCCGCCGTCTCGTGCCCGCGCCCTGCGCGCCCACGCTCGCCATCGCCCTCGCGCTGGAAGTGGACGCGCTCCTCGCCGGGGACGCGAGCTTTGCCGGGCAAGACCTGGTGCCCGTGCTGGACGCATGGCCCGCGGCGCGCCAGCAGCGGCTGCCCTAGCAGGTCTCGGCGGTGAAGCCGAGGTCCACTTCGCTGTCGCCGTACGTCAGGTCCACGTCCACGCCGGGCGGGGCGAGGATGCCTGCCGCGCAGAGCTGGGCCTGCTTCGCGTCCACCTGGCCGCGCGCGGCCTGCTCGACGAGCGTCGGCGCGCCGGCCGGGTCGGCCGCGACGGCATTCGCCGCGCCGAGCGCGATGGCCTCGGCGGAATCCTTGAAGAAGAGCAGGTTGCCCTCCACGGTCGCGGCCATCGCGGCCGCGTACCCCGCCTCGGACGAGCCCGGGCAGCGCGCGTCGAGGTGGCTGCAACCATACGCGAGCCCGCTCAGGGAATACGCGGTGCTGGTCGCGTAGCCCGGGGCCCAGGCCTGCGCGGCCGCGGCGGCGTCCTGCGCCATCTGCGGGGCTTGCTCCGGGTGGTCGGCCGCCTGCTGGGCGAAGCCCGCGCCGTAGGCCACGGTGTCCACGATGGCCGAGGCGCTTCCGGCGACGGTCAGGCTGGCGATGAGCGCGAATCCGAGGATGAGCGAGGGGCGCATGCGCATCGGCCCAACGCGGGCCGCGCGCCACATGAAGCGTTTCGTCCGCGGCTATGACCGGCGGGACGCGTCCTCGCGAAGGATGAGCTCCAGGTCCTCGCGGAGGCTCGGCGGCAGGCCGGGCCGCTTCAGGATGCGCTCCGCGTCCGGGGCTTCGACCGCCCGGTAGGTCGCGCGCATCACGGCCCGTGTCGCGCCGTCCTGCACCGCGCGCCCCTCCATGTGCTTGCGGCCCGCTTCCTCGCGCAGCACGCGCGCTTCGATGACGAACGGGGCGCCGGTCTTGATGCGGCCGGTGTGCTCGACGCGCGCCGAGTCGTCGTCCGTCGCGAGCCGGCCGAAGCGCGCCCAGCTCGCCCACGTCAGCCCCTCGTCGAGCGCGAGCGCGATGATGTTGGTGATGACCGTTCCGGGCCACCCGCAGTAGTCGTCGCCGAGGGTCAGCTCGCTCCGCACGACCTCGCCGTCGTCGAAAAAGCGCATGCGCAGGCCGTGGGGGTTGCGCGGCCCGCAGCCGAAGCACGGGTTCTCCGGGTCATGGCTCGGGAGCTCGCGGCCGGGCAG
>JAIVGT010000285.1 GCA_020201485.1 Halobacteriales archaeon | reverse complement strand
GCAAGAACGGCGCGGGGCATCGCCCATCCAGCGCGCGCGCCGGGGAAATAGCCTCGGCCGGCCTTCGTCGCCTCGCCCATGGCAAGGCGGCGAAGGCGCTTCGCGCCGTGGCTCAAGGCGCGACGCGCGCCCAGGCGCTGTCGATGTTGCCGTCGAAGCGGCCGTTGCGCCCGTCGGCCCAGAACGCGTCGAAGCCGGCCGCGCTCGCGCCCAAGCCCTGGTAGTCGCCCCAGAACCCGGCGGGTGCGCCGCCCGCCCCGGCGAAGCTGGGCACGTCGCTCACCACGACGGCGTTCCATGCGTCGCCCGGCCGCTGGATGCTGATGCTCCACAGGAGCTGGCTCACCGCGCCCAGCCCGGGTGGGTTCACCGTCAGCGGGGTGAGCGTCACGTCCGCGTAGAACACGCCGAGCGTGCCGTCGGGCATGGCGGCGAGCCAGGGCATGAACTGCGCGCCGGGCGAGTCGGTCACGACCTCGGGGGCGCTCCACGTCGCGCCGTGGTCCGCGCTGCGCACGAGGTGGATGTCCGCGCCGGTCACGCTGTCCTGGTGCGCGAAGGCGACCGCCAGGCTGCCATCAGCCAGGACAGCGATGCTCGGATAGTTGTTGTAGCGGAAGGGCACGGGCACGCTGATGCCGTTGGCGTCGCCGATGACCTGCGCCGGGAGCCACGTCGCGCCGCCGTCCAGGCTGCGCCGGACCTGCACGCCGCCGCTCGCCCACACGACGTAGCGCTCGCCGTCCGCCCCGGCCGCGGGCTGGCTGAACTGGCCGCCGCCCAGGCCGACGCGCGGGCTCCACGTCGCCCCCCGGTCGTGGCTCTGCACGAAGCCGATGCCGCCCGGGAACAGCGTCCAGCTGAGCAGGAGGGTGCCGTCGGGGGCCATGCCGATGTACGGCTTGTCGTTGAACATGGCCCCGCTCGGGCTCTGCGAGGGGAAGAACGTCAGCCACGTCAGGCCGCCGTCGTCGCTGCGCGCGACGAAGACGCAGTTCTTGTTGTTGTTCGTGCCACGGTTGAAGCCGATGCCGGCGTAGTAGGCCGTGCCGTCGGGGGCGAAGACGATGGCCGGGTCGCCGCTCGCCAGGTAGCCGTTGCTGTCCAAGCTGGGGATGATGCCGTCGGTCCAGGTCGCGCCCCCGTCGAGGCTGGTGTAGAAGCGCGCGTGGTAGTCCCCCGGGCTGTTGTCGTTCGCGCCGGCCACGATGTCCTGCGGGTTCGCCGGGTTCACGGCGATGCTCGTCTCGTCCTGGTTACCCGGGAGCGCGAACACGTGCTCGTCGCCGGGCGTGTAAGGCAGCGGGGGCAAGCTCGGGATGGCCACCTGCGTCGCGGGGGCGGGCGGCACGAGCGCGTCACTCGGCGGACCGCTCAGCTCGGACGCGGGCACGGCAGGCAGCAGCGTGAGCAAGGCGAGCAGCACGGCCAGGGCGGGCAGGCGGGCCATGGGCGCGCACCCGGCCCCGCGTTGAAAAGGTTATCCTGCAGAGCGGGGGCGAATCACGTGGGCAGACGACCCGGGCAGATCCCGACCGCGTCGCAGCTCACGACCACGTACGCGGCGGCGTCCTGCACCTTTTGGCCCTCGACCTCGAAGTCCGGGCAGCCAACACGCGCGGCGCTCGTCCGCGCGTAGACGTGGGGCGGCGTGCCGGTCGCAACATGTGCGACACGCACGTACGGTTCGTACGTCCACAGCACGATGCGGTCGCCTGCTGCGCTCTCCACGACCTCGAGATACAGTTGGTCGAGGCCATCGGCCTGCAGGTTGCAAGGCCCTTCGACGAGGTTCGGGAACGCGTCCGATTCGCCTTGGCGCAGCACACCCGCATGCGCGCCGACGAGCGTGACTTTCGCGCTGAGTCCGACGGCGCCTGCTGGGCCGGCCAGGATGAGCGCCAGGAGGAGCAACGCATCAGCACGTCGCCGCGCCGACATCGTCCACCTCCGCGTACGCGTCGAAGTACCCTGTCCAGCCATGGAAGCCGTCGCCCCCCCAGCGGTCCCCGCCGAACGCCACGTGTGCGCCATCGAAGTCCATGGCATGCAACTCTAGCTCGCCCGGCAGGTCCCCGTAGAGGTGGTAGAGCAAGACCGTGTGCGCGACGGGGCCCCCGACGAAGTCCACGGCCGGGCGAGCCGAGACGCTGCAAACGTCCCCGTCCGCGCCGAGGCCGAGCAGAAGCTCATCGCTGACGATGACGGCGCGGTCGCCCGCGGCCGCGACCCAGGAGGAAGCCAGCGGCAGCGACCAGGCCGTGCTGAGGTCGAGCCCCACGGCAAACACAGGGTCGCCGGCCAAGACCACGCGCGCTCCGACGCGCGCCGCGCCGTGCACGTCGTAGGTGTCGTCGAGGTGCCTCGACGCGACCAGATTGCCTCCGGTGTCGAACAGCCGCAGATCGGAGGCGAATGCGTCGCCGCCTGCCACGAGGGGTCCGATGGCGGTCGGCGCGATGGCCTCGGCGATGGCGTTCGTGGGACGCGCCCAGAGGAGGGTCCCATCCGGCGCGAAGCGGTGGAGCGTTCCGAACATGAGGAGATCGATCATCCCGTCCGGCTCTGCGACCAGGTCCTGGATACGCGGGCAGCCGCCGGAGGGGAAGGTCCGCTCCCACAGCAACGCCCCCTGCCCGGACAAGTGGTCGAGGAACCAGTAGCCACAATCCCGACCAGCGGCAACGACGGAGCCGTCGGGCATGGCGGCGACGCGGTCGTAGATGGCTCCATCACGGCCGAGGAACACCCACGCACGTTCACCTGCAGCGTCCCACTTCACAATCAGGGGCTGCGAGCCCACGACGGAGTCCTTGTACGACGAGCCTGCGACGAGCACGGCGCCGCTCGCGTCAATGGCAACGTCACGGCCCAGGTCGGTGCTGCCCCGGTCGTACCACGCAGCCCACGATGGGCCGACGAGCCCGGTCGGGTCCTGAACAGGGAACGGCGTCGTGGGCAGGCTGGAAGCGATGCCTGCCACGATGAGAACGGCGAGCAAGGGGAGGGCGTGCAAGCGGCTGCGCACGGGAGGAGGGCGCCATAAGGGTTCGCTGCGAAGGTTGCATCTGCCGGGAAACCGATGGCCGCGCGTGAAGCAGCGCGAGCTGGAGATGCTCCTCCAGAAGGTGCCGCCGCACGCCCGCCCGCGCCCGGAGTTGGAGCAGTACGCCACGCCGGCGCCCATCGCCGCCGACCTGCTGTACAAGGCGCACGCGCTCGGCGACATCGCCGGCAAGGCCGTGCTCGACCTCGGCTGCGGCACGGGCACGCTCGCCATCGGGGCTGCCCTGCTCGGCGCGAAGCGGTGCACGAGCGTGGACCTCGACGAGGCCGCGCTCACGACCGCGGAGGCGACCGCCGAGGAGCTGGGCGTGGGCAAGGTGTGCACGTGGCAGCAGCGCGACGCGGGCGAGGTGCGCGAGGCGCACGACACGTGCGTCATGAACCCGCCCTTCGGGGCCCAGACGCGCCACGCGGACCAGCCGTTCCACCTCGCCGCCTTGGCGTGCGCTCCGGTGGTCCTCACGCTCGTGAACGGCCCGGCGCGCGCCTGGGCGGAGCGGTTCTACGTCGGGGCCGGGGCGCGCGTGACGCACGCCTGGCCCTACGCCTTCCCCATCGCGGCGCAGTTCTGGTTCCACGACAAGCCGCGGCAGCGCGTCGAGGTGTGGGCGCTGCGCGCGGCCCGGGAGAAGTAGCTGCCGCGGCGCGGAACCGAGGGAGTGCGCCGCGGCAGGTGGCGAGCGCGCATGAGCGCTCACGCTGTTACTCCGGGGAGAGGAGATAACCAGATTGGATACGGGGTTGGAACGTTGGAGCGACGGCGCGAGCGCGTTCCGGCCTCGGCCCTCGCGGGCCGGGCCTCGGCCTCCACGCGCGGCTCAGCCCTGCAGCTCCTTCAGGAAGGCAGGCACGAACTTGAACAGGTCCCCGGTCACGCCGTAGTGCGCGACCTTGAAGATGGGGGCATTGGGGTCCTTGTTCACGGCCACGATGTGCTCGCAGCCCTTCATGCCGCTGATGTGCTGCACCTGGCCGCTGATGCCGAGCGCGATGTACAGCTTCGCCTTCACCGTCTTGCCGCTCACGCCCACCTGCCGGTCGCGCGGCAGCCAGCCGGCATCGACGATGGGGCGCGAGCCCGCGACCACGCCACCCAGGGCCTTCGCCAGCTCGTCGGCGATCTTCACGTTCTCCTTGTCCTTGAGGCCGCGGCCGACGGCGATGACCACGTCCGCCTGCGCGATGTCCACGCCCGTCGCCTCGGGCTGCACGAAGCCCGTGACCTTCTGCCGCGTGTCCGCGTCGCTCACCTGCACGCTGGCCGCGCTGACGCTGCCGCCGGGTCGCGCGTCGCGCGCCGCCGGGAACGCGCCGGGTTGCAGCGTGAGCAGGACGGGCGAGCCTTGCAGCTCGACCTCGGCGTGCACGCGGCCGCCGTACGCGGCGCGGTGCGCTTGCACGTGCCCGCCGGCGAACTCCAGGCGCACGACGTTCGTCGCCAGGGCCCAGCCGTGCCGCGCGGCGAGGCGCGGGGCCACATCGTAGCCGACCGTGGTGTGGCCGAAGAGGATGACGCTGGCTCCGACCTGCTGGGCCACGCCCTCGATGCCCTTGGCGTATGCCCCGGGCGTCTCGTTCTGGAGCGCCGGGCTCTCCACGGTGTGCACCTGCACGCCCACCGCGCTCAGCTGCGGCGCGAGGTTGGCGATGCCTTGCCCGAGAAGGACGGCATGGACGGGCCCTTGGCCCTTGCGCGCGGCCGTGACCTGCTCGAACGTGCTGTCGAGGAGCTTGCCGTTGCGGTGCTCGGCGACGAGGAGCGTGACCATGTCAGTGCCTCCGTGCCATGCCCTTCTCGCGCAGGAGCTGGACCAGCTCCTTGGCCTGCGCTTCCTCGCTGCCCTGCAG
>JAIVGT010000284.1 GCA_020201485.1 Halobacteriales archaeon | reverse complement strand
CGCCCGACTCGTGCGCCAGGATCTGCTGCGTGCGCAGGGCGATGCGCACCGCCTTCTCCGTGGGCAAGGCCAGGGCCTCGTCGAAGCTGTTCGTGTGCAGCGATTGCGTGCCGCCCATGACCGCGGCCAGGGCCTGGATGGTCGTGCGCACGATGTTGATCTCCGGCTGCTGCGCCGTGCAGGAGCAGCCGGCGGTCTGGGTGTGGAAGCGGAGGAGCCAGGAGCGCGGCTCCTTCGCGCCCGCCTCGTCGCGCATGAAGCGGGCCCAGATGCGGCGCGCGGCGCGGAACTTCGCCATCTCCTCGAACAGGTCGTTGTGGCTGTTGAAGAAGAAGCTCAGGCGCGGGGCGAAGTCGTCCACGTCCAGGCCGCGCTCCTTCCCCCAGTTCACGTACTCCATGCCGTTGCGCAGGGTGAAGGCCAATTCCTGCACGGCCGTGCTGCCCGCCTCGCGGATGTGGTACCCGGAGATGCTGATGGTGTTCCAGCGCGGCACGTGCTTCGCCCCGAACTCGAACGTGTCGACGATGAGCTTCATGCTCGGCGCCGGGGGGAAGATGAACATCTTCTGCGCCATGTACTCCTTCAGGATGTCGTTCTGGATGGTGCCGCCGATGCGCGCCCAGGGCACGCCCTGCTGCTCCGCGGCCGCGAGGTACATGGCCCAGATGAAGCTCGCCGGGCCGTTGATGGTCATGCTCGTGGTCACGTCGGCGAGCGGGATGCCCTGGAGGAGCGACTCCATGTCGGCGAGCGAGGAGCAGGCCGTGCCCGTCTTGCCCACCTCGCCCCGGCTCATGGCGTGGTCGCTGTCGTAGCCGTGCAGCGTGGGGAAGTCGAAGGCGATGCTCAGCCCGGTCTGGCCGTGCTTGAGCAGGTAGTGGAAGCGCGCGTTCGTCTCCTCCGCCGTCCCAAAACCCGCGAACTGGCGCATGGTCCAGAGCCGGCCGCGGTACATCGTCGGGTAGATGCCGCGCGTGAACGGGTACGCTCCCGGCATGCCGAGCTGCGCATCGTAGTCGAGATCCGCGTCGTCCGCCGGCGTGTACAGCGGCTTCGGCTCGATGTCGCTCAGCGTCTTGAAGTTGGCCTTGCGCTCCGGCGTCTTGGCGAGGAAGGGCTGCAGGACCTCGCGCTCCCAGCGCTCGCGCGCGCTGCGGACCGCGGCCAGCGCGGCCGGGCTCCAGAGCGGGGCGTCGGGCTGCTTGCGCGGGTCCTTGGCCGGGGCCATGCGAGGGGGAAGGGCGGGCTCCTTGGTAAGGATTTCGCGGGGCCGCTGCGTCCCCGCGGGGCCGCCGGGCCCGGCGGAAGCGGGTGCAGGGGGCCATCGTTTCCCACCGAGCTGCCCACGTTTTCCCATTCTGTTTCCCGCAAACAAGGAAAGTCACGATGTCAATCGCTGCTCCGTGCAGTCGCCCGTGTGCGGCGGGCGCTCAAGCGTTGTCTTCCCGACGTTGCCCGGAGGATGCACATCCCTCATGATCGGCGCAATGGGGTATGGCCATTTCAACGCCGGAATCATCAAGAGCGTGGCTACCGTCGTCTACGACGCCGCGTTCGCCCAGACGCACTACGGGCTGGAGCGCGCGGCGGACGGCAGCGGGAGCATCGTGGCGGGTTCGTGCCGACGATTTCCCACAGTACGGGCCCACTTCCCACCTGGATTCCCACAAGGCTTATGCCCCCGGCCTGACCATGGGGAAGCATGGCCGATGCGGAGCTGGACGACAAAGGTCGGGTCGTCATCCCCGTGCCCATCCGCCGGGAGCTGGGGCTCGGTCCAGGCCAGAAACTCGATGTCTCCGTGGTCGAGGGGCGCATCGTGCTGTCGCGGAAGCGCACGCAGGCGGAGGTGCTCGCTCGGCTCAAGGGCATCATGGGCAAGGGGCCGCGCGCGGAGCGCCTCGACCCGTTGCGGGTGAAGGACATGTGGACGGAGAAGTTGCCCGAGCCTCCGCGGAGGCGACGTGCTCGCCGTTGACGCGAACCATTGGATCTACTTCGTCGACCCGTCGCTGCGCGAACACGCCTCGGTCGAGGCGTCGCTCCCGCGGCTGGTGGCCGAGGAACCCCTCGTGATGACCGCCGTGGTCCAGATGGAGGTCGCGCACTACGTGGGCCGGGTCATGCCCGACGTCCTCGAGACGGTCTTGGAGCAGTTCTTCGGCTTGGACGTGGCGGCCTATGAGCCGCTGGACGCTGCCGGAGTGCTGGCCGCGCTCGGCCGCATGCAGCAGCATCGGCGCACCATCGGCAGCCGCGACGCGCACTTGCTGTACGCGGCGAAGAAGCACGGTGCTTCGTTGCTGCTCACCTCGGACAAGGCGCTGGCCAAGGCGGCGCGGGCCGAGGGCTTGGCGGTGCGCGACTTGGCGCGCTGAGGGCGCGCTCACGCGACGCGCACCACCTCGTGTTCGACGCGCTGCGCCTCGTCCGCGCTCAGGCCCAGCGAGTCGCGCATCCGGTCGAGCACGGCCGATTAACCTTGCGTCTGCGCGCCTTCTTCCACCGGCAGCCCCGCGACGCGCCGCACGTAGTCCAGGCTGAGGAAGATGACGACGGGGGTCACGTAGCGCGCCAGGTCGAAGCCCTTCTTCGTGAGGCGATAATCCACGCGCAGCGGCTTGCCCTCGCGCACGCGGCGCTGCACGAAGCCCAGCTCCTCCAGCTCGGCGAGCTTGTTGCTCAGCGTGCGCGAGCTGATGCCGTGCAGCAGGCGCTTCAGCTCCCCGAAGCGCAGCGTGCGCCGGATGGCGAGCAGGTACACGATCTCGAGCGTCCACTTCTGGAAGATGCTCTTCGTGCGCCCCACGGCATGGTTGAGGTGCCGCGTCAGGACCTCGGGGGGCAGGCCGCCCAGCACCTCGCCCACGTGGACCGCGAACGCCGCGTTGCCCTCGCGCACCTTCGCGTACTCCTGGTCGAACCACGCGCGCGGGTCCGCGGGGCGCTCCGGGGCCATGGGTGCGAATGTGCACCAGGTGTCAAGAAGGCAACGACTTCGGCTCAGGCCTTCGCTTTGGCCTTCTTCGCCGACTCCAGCCCGCGCAGCTCGCCTTCGAGCCGGCGCTGATCCTCTTCCAGGGGCGCGATCTGCTCGATGAGGCCGTGCTTCACCGCTTCCAGCTTCGTCTTCTTCTCCTCGTACGCCTCGCGCTCCATGTCGTCGCGCGCCCGGAGCAGCTCCTGGATGTGGCGGCGGTTGCGCTTCTGCAGCCCGTGCAGCTTCTTGATCCGCGCCTCGGTGCGCTTGAGCTTGCCACGGGTGAGCGCTGCCTTCAGCATGATGACCGACGGCGCTAGCCCGCCCGGCGGCTTAAGCCTTACAGCGGGGGACCCGGAGGCACGTCCGCTGCCGGCAGGCGGAAGGGCAGGCCGGGGGCCAGCGGCGGAGCCAGCACCGCGCTCCGCCCGGCGAGCCCGCCAGCGTCCACCGCCTCGACCTGCACCGCCCATGCGCCCGGCCCCGGGGCGAACCGCACGCTGAGCAGCCCGCTGCCTGCGATGGGCGACCACACGGCGAAGCCGTCCGCGCCGCGTGCCGGCGGGGTGCGCGCCGCGAGGTCGCCGGGCGTGACGCGGTGCGCCCGCGCGCCGTCCGGCCCGTGGGCCACGAGGAGGACAAGGTCCTGCTCGCCGTTCGCGTCGAGCACGCGGCCCTCGACCGCGTCCGCCCACGCGAAGCCCAGCGTGCGCGGTGCGCTGTCGAGGATGCGGCCCCCGCCGAGCTGCGCGCTCGCCGCCGGGAGGGCGAGGAGGAGCAGCACGAGCCAGGCGCGCACGGGCTTCCACCGCCGCGCCGCCCCCAAAGACCCGCGCCGAGCAGCCCACGCCCCATGGGGCGGAGCGGGCCGGGGGCCCGTCAGGGCGACCGGCGTTCCTCCCGCTTGGCCGGTGCGGGGGGGTGCGGCTCGTGCGGGACCGGCGTGAAGCGCGCCGGGGGGTGCGCGGGTTCGTGGGGCTTGGCCGTGACGTGGGCGGGCGGGCCGAGCGGCGGCGGCGGGTGCGCGGGTGGATGCGCCGGTGGGTGCGCGGCCGCGGGTGGCGCGGGCTGCCTGCGGCGGCGGAGCACCAAGGCGATGGCCACGGCCACGACGACGAGCAGGGCGAGGACGCCGAGGAGGAGCGGCGCGCTGTCGGGAGCGGCCGCCGGGTTGGCGTTGCCCGCGGGGGGCGGGTTCGCCGTGCCGTTGTCCGTGCCGGTGCCGCCTTGGTCGGGCGGCGGGACGGTGCCCCCAGGGGGCGTCAATGGGCCAGGCGTGGACGGGCTGGGGATGCTGATGGTCTCGGTGAAGGCGCGGCTCTGCTCGAACGAGCCGCCGCTCCCGCTGCCCGCCGCCGCCAGGACGCGCAGGGCCACGGCACGCGCGTCGCGGGCGTGCTCGCGGGCGACGGCGCGCAGAGCCCGGGACAGCGCTACCGCGGCGTGGCGCCCGGCGCGCACCTCGTCGCCCTCGACATCGGGCAGCGGTTCACCCTCGACGGCGCGCTCCAGGCCATGGACTGGCTGCACGCGAACGCGCAGCCGCGGGGCATCCGCGTCGTGAGCAGCTCCTGGGGCGTGCCGGGCGCCGTCGATGGCCGCTTCGACCCGGAGGACCCCCTCGTCCAGGCGAGCGACGCCCTGGCGCAGCGCGGCCTGCTCCTCGTGTTCAGCGCGGGCAACCGCGGCGCGCCGCACAGCATGGCGAGCGCGGCGCTCAACCCGCACGTGCTCACCATCGGCGCGACCGATGCTGGAGGGCAGCTCGCCCCCTTCAGCAGCCAGGGCCCGGGCCTGGACGCGCAGGGCGCGCGGCTCGCCTGGCGCAAGCCGGACCTCGTCGCCGTCGGGCAGGCCGTGGTCAGCGCGAAGAGCGGCGCGGGCCAGGGCGATGCCGAGGACCGCAGCCTCGCCCCGCTGCTCTACGGCCAGGCC
>JAIVGT010000283.1 GCA_020201485.1 Halobacteriales archaeon | reverse complement strand
GCGGTACTCCAGGTCGACGATGGCCCCGTCGCGGCCGATGTGCTTCGCCACGTAGCCGTACTTCAGGCACACGGCTTGGAAGAGGCCGTGCTTGCTCGTGTTGCACAGGATGCCCGCCCACTTGCCGTCCTCGACCTTCGGCGGGCCGCTGATGATGAGCCAGTTGTAGAGCGGGCGGTTGCGCTTGCGCACGTGCAGCAGGCGCTCCAGGTCGTACCGCTCGCGCACGATGGGGTTGAGGTAGCGGTTGACCTCGTCCTTGCTCATGCCGGTGCGCGCGGCGATGGTGCGCAGGCTCTGCTCCGTCTGCTCCTGCTTCAGCTCGTTGACCGCCTGGATGAGCTTCAGGCAGTCGCGCTCCACCTTCTCCTTGACCGGGATCTTCTCCTTGGCCGCAGGAGGCGCCGGCCCGCCGTGGCCGTTGCCGTGGCCGTTCCCGTGGCCGTTGCCGCGGGGGCCGGGCGCGAAGGGCGCGGGCGGGAGCATCGCGGGGAAGTAGGCCGCGCCGCACATGAACGTTGTGCACCGCGGCGAGGCGGCGGGACCAACACGCTTATGCCCGAGGCGCGATTCGCGCGCCGTGCCCCGCGCGCTCCTCCTCCTGCTCCCGCTGCTCGCCACGGCGGGCTGCACGGGCGCGCCGCCCAGCCCGGCGGCCGAGGTCCGCATCGTGGACTTCGCCTTCGAGCCGCAGAACGTGACGGTGCACGTCGGGGAGAGCGTGCTCTGGACGAACGCGGGGCAGAGCGGGCACACCGTGACGGAGACGCGCGACCCCACGCAGACGAGCTCCGCGCTCGGACCGGGGGCGACGTTCCGCTTCGTGGCGCGCGCCGTGGGCACGCAGGAATACTTCTGCCAGCCGCACCCGTGGATGCGGGGGAACGTCACGGTCCAGGCGTAGGCGGCTCCGCTTTCCCGCCGCGCTTCTGCAGCACGCGGAGCACGACGAGGCACAGCACCGCCCCGGCGGCCACGGGCAGCATGAGGTCGAGCAGGCTGGCGTTGCCGAAGCTCGTGAACAGCCCGGTGCTCGGCACGTCGAGCACGGCGTAGGCCACGTCGTTGCCCTGCTCCCGCTCCAGGCCGTTGTCGAGGTCGAGGCGCGCGCCGACGGTGTGCTGCCCGGGCTGCGCCGTCCACGGCTTGCTCAGCACGTGCACCTGGTCGCTGCCGACGCCGGGCACGCGCGCCGCGTCGAACTCCGTGCCGTCGAGGAGGAACGTGATGCGGAACGAGCCGGCGGTGCCGTTCGCCGCGTTGCCCACGACCGCCTCCAGCACGACCGTCTCGCCCTCCTTCGGCTGCAGGGGCTGCCAGCGCACCTTGAGCACGGCCGGGTCGGGCAGGAGGCTGGCGTCGAGGCCGGCGATGGTGGGCACGGTGAGGTTGCGGGTGAGCGTGTTGTTCAGCTCGTCCCATTCCGGCACGACGTGCGCCGGGTCCACGCGCGCCGTGAGCACGTGCAGGCCGCGCGTGGCGTTCCACGGGGGCGAAGCGGCGCGCGCCGTGTCCCCCGGCTGCAAGGGACCGATGCGCGCGTTGCCCAGCTCGCTCCCGTCCACGAGGAACTTGACCACGGTGCCCACGCTCGGCCACGTGCCCTGGTTGCGCACGACCGCCGTGAAGCCGATGCGGTCGCCCACGTCCACGTTCGCCGGCGCCGTGAGCAGGTCGAGGACGAGGTCGGCGCGCTCGTCCAGCGTGGGCACGGTGAAGTCCAGGGGCAGGGCGTTGTTCAGGCGCGACGTGTCGTTCACCGCCCCCTCCGGGTCGGCTTGGACGACCAGCTCGTGGGCGCCGGCGGTCGCGACCCAGCTCACGCGCAGCTCCACCGTGCCGTTCGCGGCCAGGCCGTGCACGAGCTGCCGGTCCAGGGTGTCGTTGTCGAGGAGGAAGAGCACGGCGAACGTCTGCGCCACGGCGATGCCCGGGTTCTGCACGAGGGCGGTGAAGTTCAGCAGCTTGCCCGGCTGCGGCTGCGGGGGGTCGATGAGCACGTCCCCGACGCGCACGTCCGCGCCGGCGAACAAGGCCGCGCTCGCGCGGAAGGGCAGGGTGAGCTGGTTGTTGCCCTCGTTCTGCTCCGGGATGGCGTCCTGCGGGTCGGCGAAGGCGCTGATGCTGTGGTTCCCGCCGGCCACGACCCAGCCCGGGCTGCGCACGGTCACGCCCTCCCCGGGGAGCAGGCCGTGCGGGACGGTGGCGTTCCCCAGGATCTCCTCGTCCACGAGGAAGGACACGGTGAACGCTCCTGCGGGCCCGTCGCCCAAGTTCGCGATGCGCGCCTTGAAGGTCACGTTCACGCCCGGCTGGGGCTGGCTGTCCTCGGGGGCGACGTCGAGCACGACGAGGTCCGCCTGCCGCGGCCCGGCCGGCCCGACGCTGATGGCGAAGGTCGCGTCGTCGTTCCGCGTCGCGTTCGCGTCCTGCCCGCTGGCGTTGCCCGGGTCCACGGTCACGTCCAGCGTGTGGTTGCCTTCGATGGCGAGCCAGACCGGGCTGCTCACGGACGCGTTGCGCGCCGGGTCGAGGATGGGCAGGGAGGCATTCCCGAGCAGCGCGCCGTCCACGGCGAAGCGGACGGTGGTGGCGTTGCTCGACGCGTTGCCGTGGTTCGCGATGCGCACGGTGAACGTCGCGCTCACGTTCGCGTTCAGCCGGGCCGGGTCGCTCGTCAGGTTCACGGCGACGAGGTCGGGGCCGTCGCTCGTGACCTCCACGCCGAGGTCGAGCCCGGCGTCCGCGGTCACGTTGCCCTCTGTGGCGTTGCCCCCGGTCTCGTTCCCGGTGCGATTCCCCGCCGTGCCGTTGCCCCCATCCGGCGGCGGCTCCCCTCCCGAACCGGGGCCCTGGGCCAGGCTGGGCGGCGCGGCGGTCATCGCGGCCACGACGAGGAGCAGGGTGAGCATGCTCGCGCAGCGTGCAGCCTTGCCGGGCATCCGAGCGGCAGGCCGGCAAGAAGGCGCATGAAGCCATGGGGACGGGCCCCGGCGCTCCCCCTCGGGAAACACCTTGCCTGCCCCCGCCAGATATTTATAGGGCACGCGCTTTGTCGCGTCGCCTCACCCGATGACACGCCCCGAGGCAGCGTGGCCCCGCGCGGGTCGCGTGACGGGGGCGACAAGGAAGGTACGCACATGCCAGGCATCCACGTCCGTTTTGAGACGCCCAAGGAGCTCCAGGAGAAGGCCTTCCAGGTGGTGGAGGGCGCGCGCGACACCGGCTCGCTCCGCCGCGGCACGAACGAGGTCACGAAGCTCATCGAGCGCGGCCAGGCCAAGCTCGTCGTCATCGCCGAGGACGTGCAGCCCGAGGAAGTCGTGGCGCACATCCCCATCCTGTGCGAGGAGAAGGGCGTCCCGTACGTCTACGTCAGCGCCAAGCAGGACCTGGGCACGAGCTCCGGCCTGAAGGTGCCGACGGCCGCCGTGGCCGTGCTCGACCCCGGCCGCGCGAAGCCCGTGAACGACGAGCTGGCGGCGAGGGTCGCGGAGCTCATCAAGCGGCCGAGCTGAGGTGCTGAGCCATGCCGGAGGACGAGGAGAAGGGAATCCCGTGCGAAGTGGTCGAGGTCATCGGCCGCACGGGCATGACGGGCGAGGCCAGCCAGGTGAAGGTGCGCGTGCTCGACGGCCGCGACAAGGGCCGCATCATCACGCGGAACTCCATGGGCCCGGTGCAGGTCGGGGACATCCTGATGCTGCGCGAGACGGCCCGTGAGGCGAAGAAGCTCAACATCAGGTGAGGAGCATGGTGGACAAGCGCGACTGCACGTTCTGCGGCGAGACCATCGAGCCCGGGACGGGCATGCTGTACATCCGCAAGGACGGCACCCGGCACGAGTTCTGCTCGAGCAAGTGCCGCCGCAACATGCTCGACCTCAAGCGCATCCCGCGCACGGTGAAGTGGACGAAGCACTACGTCAAGGGCGGGGGCAAGAAGTCCCGCATGACGGCGAGCGCCGCGGCAGCCACCGGCACCGCCGAGGCGCCGAAGCCCAAGGCGCAGCCGAAGCCGGCGAAGGCCAAGGCGAAGGCCGAGGCCCCGGCGCCCGCCGCGCCGGCCGGCCCGGCGACGCAGGAGTGAGCCCATGGCGACGGAGCGCACCTTCGCCATGGTCAAGCCGGACGGCGTGCAGCGCGGCCTGGTGGGCGAGGTCGTGGCCCGCTACGAGCGGCGCGGCCTGAAGGTCGTGGGCCTGAAGCTCATGCGCGTGAGCAAGCAGCTCGCCGAGGAGCACTACGCCGAGCACCGGGGCAAGGGCTTCTACGACGGCCTGGTCAGCTACATCACGAGCGGCCCCGTCGTCGCCCTGTGCCTGGAGGGCCGGAACGCCGTCCAGGTCGTGCGCGACGTGAACGGCGCGACCGACCCGACGAAGGCCTTGCCCGGCAGCATCCGCGGCGACTTCGCCCTCGACATCGGGCGCAACGTGGTCCACGGCAGCGACGCGCCGGCCACGGCGCAGCGCGAGCTGAAGCTGTACTTCGGCGACGCCGAGCTCCTCGCCTGGGAGCGCACGGGCGAGCGCTGGGTCCACGAGAAGGCCTGAGCCGAGCCGTTTTTCGTTCTGCGGGAGGCGAGCGTCAGCCCTCGGCCAGCGGCACGCGCACGCTGAACGTCGCGCCCTGCCCCGGCCCGGCGCTCGCGACCTCGATGCGGCCGCCGTGCGCCTCGACCAGGCCCTTGCTGATGTACAAGCCGAGGCCCGTGCCGCCGCGCGTGCGCGCGCTGGCGTCGTGCACCTGGCCGAAGGGCTGGAACAGGCGCTCCATCTGCGCCGGGGTGAGGCCGATGCCCGTGTCCTCCACGCGCACCACCGCCTCCTGCCCCTCCCGGGCGAGCCGGACGCGCACCGAGCCGCCGGTGCCGGTGAACTTCAGGGCGTTCGTCAGCAGGTTGTACAGGACCTGCC
>JAIVGT010000087.1 GCA_020201485.1 Halobacteriales archaeon | reverse complement strand
GCGCGCGCGCGATGCCGAGCTCGGTGCGCCGCTCCTCGGCGAGCTGCACGAACGTGTTGACGATGAGGATGAGGCCGGCGAGGACGCTGAAGCTGCCCATCATACCGAGGAAGCTCGTGAACAGCGTGCTGGCGCGCTCCGCGTCGCTCAGGAACTCCTGCTTCACCGGGCGAGGGGCCAGCCCCTCGAGGCCATGGTCGCTGTTGGGCAGCGACGCGATGCCGGCGCGCAGCGCGCCCAAGGCGCGGTCCGTCCCTTGCAGACCCTGCTCGGCATCGCCCGGGTTGCTGACGAGCACGAGGTTCACGCGGCCCTGCTTGTCGAGCATGCCCTGGAGCACGTCGAGGCGCACCCAGGCGTCGGGCTGCTGGAGGAAGCCGCCGCGGCCCTCCTGGCTCGCCACGAAGCGCACGGTGAACTCGCGCTGCTCCACGCTGAGCGGGCCGGTGAGGTTCTCGACGAAGCTCGCCGCGCGCGGGTCGCTGTGCACCTGGTCGATGAACTGCTGGATGGTGGCCAGGTCGTGGACCTCGTAGAACACGAGGATGACGAGCGTGAAGCGCTGCTCCACCGCCGCCTTGCTCACGACGCGCGCCGTCCACTGCCCGGGCTGCGCCGTGGCGTTGAGGATGGCGGGAGTGTCCGGCGCCGTGTACGTGCCGTTCGCATTCCACAGCTCCGTGCCGTCGGGCGCGTCCAGGGCCAGGTCCATGTCCGTGCGGTTGTTCAGGCTCGTCCAGAACAGCGCCGCGGTCACGCGCCGCGCGCCCGCGTCCACGCTGAAGCCGAACGTCGCGTTGTCCACGGGCGTGCTCGGCGAGTAGGGCGGCGGTGGATGGGGCACGGGCCCCGGCAGGCCGGGCAGCTCGATGGGCAGCCCGGCTCCGACGCCGAGCGTGCCGTTGTGGAAGAACACCTTCGGCACCCAGGGCTCGGGGCGCTTCGCGTAGCGCACCGTGACCGTGTCCCCGGCCTGGGCGTGGACCTTGCCCGCGAGCTGCTGGTTCAGCACGATGTCGCGCTCCGACATGCCGGCGAGCATGCTCGTGCCCTGCGCCGTGCGGAACGGGCCCATGGCGCGGTCCTGGTCCGGGTCGAGGCCGATGAGCGTGGCGCGCGGCTCGAACTGCCCCGCGGCGGGGTGGGCGAGCGCCGCGTCCGTGAGCAGCGCCGGCTCGACGGCGTCGCTCGCCGCGCGCACGCCGGCGTCCTGGGCGAGGCGGGTGGCGGCCTCCTGCGGGAAGGCGAGGCTGCCGTCGAGGCCGACCGTCTCGTCCACGGGCCCGAAGGAGCCGATGGCCAGGTCGCGCAGCGCCGCCGTGCTCGAATCGCCGATGGCGAGCGAGCCGGCGATGATGGCCGTGCCGATGACCAGCCCGAGGGCGATGGCCAGGGCCTGCGTGCGCCTCCGCTGCAGGTTGCGCAGGGCCATGCGCGCCAGGATGGGCCGGCGCCAAGCCGTGTAGCCGACGAAGGCGAGCGCGGTGAAGGCGGGGATGATGACGAGCAAGCCCAGGGGCAGGCTCACGCCGCCCCGCCTTCCTCGACCTTCACGATGAGGCCGGAGTCCATGCGCAGCACGCGGTGCGCCACGTCCGTGACCTTCGCGTCGTGCGTGACGACGACGAACGTCACGCCCCGCTCCTTGTTGAGCTGCTGCAGCAGGTGGAGGATCTGCCCACCCGTGCCCGTGTCAAGGTTGCCCGTGGGCTCGTCCGCGAAGATGATGGCCGGGTCGTTGACCAGCGAGCGGGCGATGGCGCAGCGCTGCTGCTCGCCCCCGCTCAGCTCCTTCGGCTTGTGCTGGGCGCGGTGCGCGATGCCCACGGCGTCCATGGAGGCGAGCGCGACAGGGCGGGCCTCGTTCTCCGTGTTCCCGAGCACGAGCAGGGGGAGCATGACGTTCTCCAGCGCGCTGAGCACGGGCAGGAGGTTGAACGACTGGAAGACGAAGCCCAAGCGCTCGGCGCGGAAGCGGGTGCGGTCGTCGTCGCTGAGCTGCGCCAGGTCCCGGCCCTCGATGCGCACGCTGCCCGTGCTCACGTCGTCCAGGCCGCTGATGCAGTTGAGGAGCGTGGTCTTGCCGCAGCCGCTCGGGCCCATGATGGCCAGCAGCTCGCCCCGGCGCACGCCGAAGGTGACGCCGCGCAGGGCCTCGACCTCGACCTCGCCCGTGCGGTAGCGCTTGCGCACGTCCTGCGCCTGCACGACCTGCTCCTCCGTGGGCTTGCGCGGCTTGGGGGCGCGCACGGGCTTCGCCGATTGCCCGTGGCCGTTGCCCGGGGCGGGGGCGGGTGCGTCACGGCCCGGGGCGGGAGCCTGCGGGCTGCGGCGGAGGAGGCCCATCAGCGCGGCGAGCGGGCCGGGCTTATTTAACCTTGCGCGCGAGGGACTCGCCGCGCGCTCCGGAGCGCCGTGGCGGAGCGGACCTGCCCCACCCGCCATGGCGATGAAGCAAAGGCCCAAGAGGCATGGCCGCGTCTCCTCGCCCCATGGCCGGGGCCACGCTCGACGCGCTGCAGGAGCAGCGGGGCTGGCGCCTCGGCAGCCTCGCGGATTACCTGCGCCTCGGCCGCGTGCAGACGGCGGCCATGACCGTGCCCACGGCCATCATCCCGTACTACCTGGCCACGGGCCAGTTCGACGCCATGACCTGGGTCTGGGTGCTGTGGGCGTTCGCGGTCCACTACTGCGGCCTGGCCACGAACAACCTCATGGACCTGCCCTTCGACAAGCAGGACCCGAACAAGCAGCTCTTCCCCCTCGTGAGCGGCGCGCTGAGCGAGCGGCAGGGCTGGGCGGCGAACGTCGTGGCGCACGTCCTCGCCGTCGGCATCCCCATCGCCGTCGCGCCGCACAGCAGCAACGTCATCGGCTGGACGCTGGCGGGCTTGGCGGGCGGGTGGGCCTACTGCCTGACGTGCAAGATCCACGCCTGGAGCCTGCTCTGGCACCACGTGTTCATGGCCGGGCTCGTGCTCGTGCCGTTCCTGGCGTACCACGCGGAGCCGAGCATGCCCGTGCTCGCGTTCCTCGTCATCATGGAGCTCATCCTCACCTACCAGCTCATGGTCGAGGGCCCGAGCAAGGACGCCGGCGTGCGGCAGACGCCCTACGACTGGAGCAAGCTGCGCAAGGGCACGCGCCTCGGCATCGCGCTCAGCCTGCGCGTGGCGACGGTGCTGGCCTGCTTCTGGCTGCTGACCGCGCTCCTGGGCGGCCTCGAGCACGTCGCCGCGCTGCCCGTCGCGGTCTTCGGCGTGCTCGCCATCGGCATCGCCGTGCCCACGGCGCTCCGCCCGGCGAGCCTGAAGCTGTTCAGCGTGAACGAGGTCGCCATCTTCACCTGCATGGTCGCGGCGACGCTGCCCGTGCTCGGCGCGCAGAACGCCGTCCTGCTCGTGCTCGTGCCGCTGCTCTGGTACGTGGCGTGCAACCGCGCCCTGTGGGGCCGGTGGGGCGCGCCGAAGATCTAAGCGACGGGACGCACGCGTCCGGTGTCGTTGTCGTAGAGCAGGCCCACGACCTCGAGGTCGGGCGGCATGTACGGGTGCTTGCGCACCAGGTCCATGCTGTCGCGCACGTGCTGCTCCGGGTCGGTGAAGCCGCCGAGCCAGCGCTGGAAGTCCGGCCGCATGACCTCGTGCAGGCTCACGCCCGTGCGCTGCGCGATGCTGCGCGCGATGCGGTACTCGCCCCGGCCGACCTGCGTCATGCCGCACTTGGTGTGGCCCATGACGCAGATGCTCCGCACGCCGAGCAGGTGCACGGCCACGATGAGGCTGCGCAGCGTGCCGTCGTCCACGACGTTGCCCGCATTGCGGATGACCTTGGCGTCGCCGTGCTCCAGGCCGAGGACGCGCTCCACGTTGTGCCGGGTGTCCATGCAGGCCACGACGGCGAGGCGCTTCGCCGGGGGCGCGTCCAGGCCGCGGTCGCTCGGGCTCCAGCCGTGCGACACATACTGCTCGTTGCCCTTCAGCAGCTCGTCCAGCAGGGCCATCGTCCCGACAGCCCGCTCCAAGGCTTGAAATCCCCGCCCGGGCGCGAAGCTTCCCCCCCGTGACGCCCCTTTCCTGACAACCCTTATCAGGCTTGTCCGGGGGTGCGGTCTCGGTTCGGGAGCGCTGCCCCAGATGTCCGCCCGCAAGCTCAGCTTCGTCCTCGTCGGCACCCTCGTCCTGGCCGGCTTCGTCACGGCCGCCGGACCGGTGCCCAGCCTGCCAGTCCCATCCCTCATGCCCAACGTGCCCCTGCCCCTGGCGGAGCTCGCGCAGGGCCCGCCGGCGCAGTGGCAAGACCTCGTCCAGGCGAACGAGCACGCGCTGCTCGGCGCGGTGCAGCTGCGCGCGGCCGTGCCCACGCCCATCCTGCCGAGCACGGGCATCCGGGCCATCCTGCAGCTCAGCGGCGCGCCCCTCGACAGCTTCACCCCGGAGCAGCTCGCGGCGTACGACGCGCTCCCGGCGCAGGACCGCGACGCCCTCGGCACGCTCCTCGCGGCCTACCTCGACAGCGCGAAGCTCACGCAGCTCGCGTTCGCGGTCCCCATCACGCAGGCGCAGATGGACGCAGCCACGGGCAGCAACCCGACCGCGCCCCTGCCCCCCATCAACTTCGCCCTGCTGCTCCTCGGCCAGCGCGAGATGGTCGCGGCGACGCAGGCCGCGCTCCCCGTGCTGCAGCGCGACGTGAAGGTCATGGCCAGCTTGCCGGTCCTGCTCGCCTGCCCCGGCGTGGACATCGACGCGGGCGTCGGCACCACGGTGCACGCGTGCGACGTGCGCTTCAGCCTCGACATGGGCGGCGACGACATCTACACGAACAACGCCGGCGGCGTCGGCGAGAGCATCCAGATCAGCGGCAACAACGGCGCGGGCACGGCGGCCTTCGCCCTCGACCTCGCGGGCAACGACCAGTACCTGGG
>JAIVGT010000086.1 GCA_020201485.1 Halobacteriales archaeon | reverse complement strand
GCCCGAGAGCTACAAGCCGCGCATCGCGGCCAAGGAAGCGGAGTTCAAGAGCCGGCGCGCCTGAGCGCCCGGGCCGTGGCGCAGCTTTTTGAGCATCCTCCGCTTGCCCTAGGCCGTGCCCCGGTTCGTCGTCGTCCTCGTGAAGCCCAAGTTCGAGGGCAACCTCGGGGCCACGGCGCGCGTCCTGCGCAACTTCGGCATCGCCGAGCTCTGGCTCGTCGCGCCCGAGGCGAACCAGCACCGGGACGAGGCGCGCAAGTACGCCATGCACGCCTGGGACGTGCTGGAGCAGGCGCGCACGTTCGACACCCTGGCGGACGCCGTCAAGGAGCTCGACCTCGTGGTCGGCACGGCGAGCGACGTGGCCTCGAACGAGAAGCGCGACTACCTGCGCATGCCCCTGCGCCTGCGCGAGTTCGCCCCGCGCGCCTGGGAGGTGCAGGGCACGGTGGGGCTGGTGTTCGGCCCCGAGGACCACGGCCTGAGCAACGAGGACCTGGAACGGTGCGACCTGCTCGTGACCATCCCGACCGCCCCCGAGCATCCGAGCCTCAACCTCAGCCACGCCGTGGCGGTCGTGTGCTACGAGCTGACGGAGCAGCGGCACCACGTGAAGCGGCCGCGCGTGGCGAGCCGGGAGGACCAGGAGCTCATGCTGCACTTCCTCGACCGCATCCTGCAGCACCTCGAGGTGCCCGAGCATCGCCAGCGCACGACGCGGCTCAGCTTCCAGCGCATGCTCGGCCGGGCGATGATGAGCCGCTGGGAGTACCACCGCCTGATGGGCGTGTTCAACGGGGCCCTGCGCGCCATGGAGGCCCTGCACGCCCAGGGCAGGACGGTGAAGGGCTCGCCCAAGGTGAAGCCGGCTGCCCACGCGCGCAAGGCACGAAGCGCGCGCAAGCGCTAAGCCTGCCCCGGCGCGTGCCCGGACCCATGGCCGAGCTGATGAAGGGCGTGCACCGCATCACCGCCAATGCGAACAGCTACCTCCTGCTCGACGACAAGGTGCTGCTCTTCGACACGACCATCGAGCCGAGCGCGAAGGACATCCTCGCCTACCTGCCGAAGGCGCGCCTCCAGCCCTGCGACATCCAGGTCATCGTGCTCACGCATACCCACCCGGACCACACGAACGGCCTGCACACGATGAAGGCGCAGGCCCCGCGGGCGCGCGTCGCGGCGCACGAGGCGGACGCGGACTTCGTCAGCAAGGCGCAGCCGAACTATCCCGGCCCGCCGGTGAACGGCAAGCCCTCGCCCTGGCAGGGCGTGCCCGTGGACGACCGGCTCCGGGACGGCCAAGTGTACGAGGGCCTGCGCGTCATCCACTGCCCCGGGCACACCCCGGGCACCATCGCCCTGCTCGACGAGGACCGGGGCCTGCTCATCGCCGGCGACACGCTGCGCACGGAGGGCGGCGTGGGGCCGATGTGGGACCAGTACAACATCGACCCGAAGCAGCATCGCGAAGGCATCCGCAAGCTCGCCCGCTTCGCGTTCGACGCCCTCGTGTGCGGGCACGGGGAGCCCATCCTGCAGGGCGCAGGCGAGCAGGTGCGGCAGCTCGCGCGCACGCTGTAGGCCGGACGCCGTCCGGCCTCCCGTCCCGGAGCCCGCAACGCGCGGCGAGTTGCCGCAGGAGTTCTCGGCAAACCATTTAAGGTGGTTGCGCGCCAGGAGGCCTGCCCGCGGTGCGGGCGGGGATTGTCCGTGGAGAGCAAGAAGGCGTTCCATGGCCGGCGCCTGCCGTGCCAGATCATGTACGCGGTGATGAGCCTCGCTTCGAAAGGCGAGGGGCGCACGCGCATCATGTACGGGGCGAACATCAGTTACGCCCTGCTCGTGAAGTACCTGGCCTTCCTGGAGAGCCGCGGCTTCCTCGCGGCGAAGGGCAGCACCTACGAGGTCACGGCGAACGGCCGGCTGTTCATGGCCGACCTGCGCCGCATGCTCGACCACCTCAAGCTGGAGGACGAGCAGGAGCTGCTCACCCTCGCCTGAGGGCGGCAGGCTTTTGCCACCGGGGCCCGTTCCGGGGCCTCGTGCGCGTCGGCTTCGTCCTCATCGAGGTCGCTCCCCACCACGAGCAGAAGGTCTACGAGGCCCTGCGCAAGGTGAAGGAGATCGAGGAGCTCCACGGCCTGTTCGGCGAATGGGACATGCTGTGCAAGATCGTCGCCGACGACCTGGAGGCGGTGAGCGAGATCGTGGTGCGCCGCATCCGCTCGCAAGAGGGCGTCATCCGCACCGACACGCTCATCGGCGCACCGATGTGACGGCCCGCGCGCGCTCCCTCCTCGCGGCCTTGCTCCTCCTCCCGCTCGCCGGTTGCGCCGGCGACGTCGACGCGTCGGAGTTCCAGTTCTTCGCCGGGCAGGCCGGGGCCTACCGCCACAACCTGAACGCGAGCTACACGAAGCACACCCTGGAGCCGAGCGGCCAGATGGCGGCGGACCACACCCTCGACGACCCGGTGCACAAGCTCGACGTGCGCGTCCAGGCCTGGCGGCCGGCGGATGCCTGGCGCCCGGCCCGGGGCGAGCTCGTGGACGGCGTGCGCTTCCTGCAGGACGCGCTGCGCGCCGCGCAGGGCTGCCGCGCCGACAACGCGGCGTGCGCCGCGTACCGCGACGCCGACGAGCGCTCCGGGTCGGCGTTGGCGAACGCGACGCGCCTCGCCCCGGAGGGATGAGCCTGGCCGGCAGCTTCGACGCCTCGTACCAGGGCACGCCGCCCTGGGACATCGGCAAGCCGCAGCCGGCGTTCGAGCGCCTGGCGCGGCGCGGGGAGGTGCGCGGCCGCGTGCTGGACGCGGGCTGCGGCACGGGCGAGCACGCCATCCTCTTCGCCCGCCTGGGATGCGACGTGCTCGGCATCGACGGCGCGCCCCGGGCCATCGCGCTCGCCGAGGCCAAGGCGCGCGCCCGGGGCTCGGCGGCGCGCTTCCGCGTGCACGACGCGCTCGACCTGCAGCCGCTGGGCCGGTTCCACCACATCCTCGACTCCGGCCTTCTCCACGTGTTCGACGACGCGGACCGCGCGCGGTACGTGGCGGGACTGGCCCAGGCCTTGGAGCCGGGCGGGCGGTACCACGTGCTGGTGATGCGCGACACGGGGCAGGAGTTCCGCTCCGGCCCGCGTCGCCTGCGCCGCGAGGAGTTCGCGGCCGGCTTCGCGCGGGGCTGGCGCATCGTGGAGCTGCGCGAGGACGAGTTCGCGACGAACCTGGCCGACCGGGCGTTCGGCGCGGCGTGGTGGGCGACCATCGAGCGCGCGTAGCCACGGGCACAAGGCATTTGGGCGGGCAGGGCGCGGGCCGGGCATGCGCGTCGCCCTCCTGGCCCTCCTCCTGTTCCCCGGCCTGGCCGGCTGCGTGGACCGGGCCGATGCCGCGCAGTTCCAGGCGTTCTGGTCGGAGGCGGACGGCGCGCGCGTGGCGCTCCACGGGACCCCCGTCGGGGGCACGACCGCGGCGGCGAGCGGCCCAGGCGATGCTGCCTCGCACGCGGACCCGGCGCTCGACGCCTTGGCCGTGCGCGTCGGGGCGTGGCACCCGGGGGCGGCCTGGAACGGCGCGCGCGGCGGCTTGCTCACGGCCGCGAACCTCCTGCAGGGCGCGTCGGTGGACGCCGCGAACTGCGCGCGCGGCAGACGGGCCTCGTGCGCAGCGTTCCGCGAGGACGAGGTGGCCGTGGCCGCGGCGCTGTCGCAGGCCGCGGCGCACGCCCCGGGCGCGTGATTCAGCGCGGCAGGCGCTCGCTCGTCGTCGGGTCGATGATGGTGCTGACCTCGGTGACCTTGTCCGCGGGGAAGCCGCCGCGCTTCGCGTGCTCGCGCACCGCCGTCTCGTTGGGCGCGATGTACACGCAGTAGATGGCATCCTTCACGACGTAGCTCTGCACCCACTGGATGCTCGGGCCCATCTGGTTGAGCACGCCGCAGGAGCGCTGCGCGATGGCGTGCAGCTCCGTCGGGCTGAGCTTGCCGGCGTTGGGGATGTTGCGCTCGAAGGTACTTGGGCATGGCCGCACCGCGCGCGGACCCGCCCGGCGGGCCATGAACGTTCTCCTCGATGGGGTTCGGAGCGAGCTTGCGCCTAGGCACGCCTGCACAGTCTTCGCTGGTTCGAACATCCGTCAAACCATCCAACGAGGCTGCCAAGCCGTCAGCGCGCGCATGGGGCACCGTGCCTCCCGTCCCTCCGTACCCGTGGGCCGTGCCCGACGGCGACCGCACCCGCTTCGACGCGGTGCGCGCCCGGTGCACGGCCTGCGGCTCCGCCTACGACGCGATGGCCCCGACGCAGGTGAACGTGGCCGAGCAGCCCGGCCTGGCGACAGCCCTGGCCCTGGGCGAGCTGTTCGCCACGTCCTGCCCGACGTGCGACGCGCGCATCGACGCCCTGCCGGAGCGCCTCCGCTGGCTCGACCCGGCTGATGGCCTCGACGTCACGCTCGACCACCCGACGGCGAGCGACGTCCAGCGCGCGGGCCTGGCGCGCGCCCTGCGCATCACCTCCCGCCATGCCCTGCCCCTCCCGGACGCCCACGTGCTCGGCCTCGCCTTGCAGCGCCCCGCCTGGAGCCTGTATGAGTTCCGCCAGGCCCTCGGCCGGCCTTGCACCGGTCCCTTGCGGGACGTGATCAACGGCCTGCACGCACGCGGCCTGCTGCAGCTGCGCGGGAGCAACCTGCGCGCGGCTCCGCGGTGAGGCCTTCCAGAGGAAGCTCAAATCGGCATGCGCCCTCTGCCGGCCATGGGCTTGGCACGAGGACCCCTGGCCATCCTCCTGGCTGCGCTGGCCGCGGGCGGCCTGGGCCTCGCCGCCTCGGACGGCATCGGCCCCTCGGCCTGCGACCTCCTCGTCTGCGGCCGCGCCGTGACCGTCCTCGGCATGCACTGCGGCAAGGCCCTCGACCCGGACCTTGAGATGTGGATGGCGTGGTGCACGGTCACGATG
>JAIVGT010000085.1 GCA_020201485.1 Halobacteriales archaeon | reverse complement strand
GCTCCTGCGTGCTCTTCTCGTCGCGCGCGCTGGCCAGGACGCGCACCTTCAGCAGGTGGTGCTCCTCGAGCTGGCGAACGACCTCCTCGACCACGCCGTCGGTCACGCCGCTCTTGCCGATGCTCATGACCGCCTCCAAGGCCTGGGCCTTGGCGCGGAGCCGGAGGCGCTCGTCCGTGTCCATGCTCATCCCCGTGGCGCGTTGCCTGCGCGCCGCGCACGCTGCTCGCGCAGATAACCATGCCGCGCGATGCGGCCGCACCGCAGGCAGGTCACGCTCACCTTGCCCTCGGTGGTGCGCACCCGGCTCGTCTTGCCCGGGAGCAGGTACGCCTCGCAGCCGCGGCAGACCTGCAAGCGCTCGGTGCGGCCGAGACGGACGACGTACTTCTGCCCCACCCGCCGCGCCAGGTGGGCGTAGCGGTCCGCCTTCGGCAGGTCGCCGGCGCGGGCCCGCTCTTGGGCCAGGCTGAGCAGGCGGGCGATGCGCTCGCGCGCGATGCGGCGCTCCTCGGCCTTGTCCCGGCGCACGTCGGGGCAGTGGCGTCGCGCTACTAGTACTCACCGCGCGCGTGCGACGACATCGTCCGGCCTCGCGAATCCTCCGGCACACGGCAAGTCCCGTCCCAGCGCGCCGGAGGGATGCCCGCCCGGCCAGGGCCCGTCTCGAGCCCTCCGCGCAGCCCGGGAAGCAGAAAGCCTAAGGCGGCCGAACCCGACTGGCGGGCGTGGCCCGCGCGCCGGCAGCCCTCCTGCTCGCCCTCCTCGGGATGAGCCTGCTCGCTGCGCCGGCCCACGCCTGCGCGACCTCGCTTGCAGCGGACGTCCCGTGCGGCTACATCTATCCCCGGCTCGTCTTCGACCTCGGGGCGCGCGGAACGGCGTTCGAGCTGCGCGGCGGACACGAGCTCGCGCTGTCAGGCACGCTCACCTTCACGTGGGACGTGAGCGCGGAAGGCCTTGCCGCGAACGACCCCCTCAGCCCCATCGTTGTCAGCTTCGCCTTCCCGGGCATCGCGGATGGGCTGCAGGCGAGCGTCGAGCCGGCGAACATCACCGTGCCCATCGACCCCAGCCACGCGGAGTCGCACCCCACGCCGACCGGCGTGCAGCTCGTGTACAACTTCACTGCGCCCATCACGCTCCACGCCCGGCTCAACGGCACGCCCGTGCTCGCGCCAGGCGAGCCCCCCCGCCTGCTCATCGTGGCGGCGAGCAGCGAGAGCGGCTTCTACAAGCCGGGCTTCGGCGTGCGCGACCTGCCGCTGAGCCTGCCCGAGGCGCGCGTGCAGCAGCAAGGCCCGGCCCGGTCCGCGGCCCTGCGCGTCGCGGACCCTCAGCCCTTGGCGCTCGGCACGGTGCGGCAGAGCTTCCAAGGCGCGGACTTCGCGCTGACGACCAGCGCGCCCATCGAGGTGTGGGCCCCGGCCCGTCTCACGGCCAGCGTGCAGCACGCGGGCGCGGCCGTGACCGACCTCGACCTGGCGGCGAGCGTCGTGGACGAGCGCAACGAGGTGCTGTACACGACCGGCCTGCTGCACCGCAGCGACGGCGCGCTCCCGTTCGCCTACACCTTCCCCGCGCCCGGCAACTACCGCGTCCTCCTCGCCGCCCGGCCGCTCGCCACCGTGACGAGCTACCTGTTCGAGCCGGTGGTCGCGGACTTCCCCGTCACGCTCCTGCCGCTCGACGCGGACGCGATGCGCATGCCGGCGAAGTACCGCGCCGCGTACGACGAGCCCACGGCGGAGCTGCACGCGAACACGCAGGACATCCCGCGCCAGTACGAGAAGCTGTACCGCTTCCCGGTCGCGGACGGGGCGAGCGCGGTGAGCGCGCAGGTCACGCTCGGCACGACCCTGGGCACGGCCTCCGCCGGCAGCATCTACGGCGAGCTCCTCGGCGCGGGCGGGGAGCAGCTCGGCTACGGCAAGGTGGACGCGCTCACCCCGCAGCTCGACCTCCAGCTCAAGGACGGCCTGACGCCCGGCGAGTACCGCTTGCACCTGTACGGCAGCGGGGCCTCGCCCCTCGGCGTGGCAGGCACGATGCTGCACAGCGTCATCGCGGCGTTCTACGACCGCGCGCCCCTTCTGCCGGTGCAGGCCACGGGCACGCCGGAGTCCCGGAACGGCGACCCCATCGCGCTCGGCACGGGCGGGGTCGAGGCGCAAGTCGTGCTCGACCAGGCCCCGGCGGTGTGGCGACCCGTCGAGGGCGTGCTGCTCGTGAAGGACGCGCGCGGCCAGGTCGCGCTCCACCCGGATTTCATCTTCAGCGTGAGCAGCCCCGACGGCACCGTGCTCTCCACCACCGGGCACCGCCACCCGCACGACGGCCTGCTCCCGGTGAGCTTCACTCCGGACGCGCCGGGCACGTACATCGTGAGCGCCTTCAGCGGCCCGACGCCGGAGGCGAGCGGGGCGTTCTGGGAGCCGGCCATCGCGAGCTGGCCGTTCACCGTGCCCGCGCCGGCGGATGGATTGCTGCCCGCGATGTGGCACGCGCACTACCACGAGAGCACGAGCAGCCTGCGCGTGAGCACGCAGCAAGGGTACGCGTACCTCAAGGATTTCGCCGTCCCCGTCCTGCCGGGCGCGTCGGACCTCGAGGCCCGGCTCGACCTCGGCACGATGGCGGTCGTGCAGCACGTGGACGGCGTGGGCCCGGCGGCGCTCACCATGAGCCTGCTCCCGCCCGGCGCCGCGAACGGATCGTACGCCGCCAGCCCGGTCCCGCAAGCGGTGGCGGCGGGCGGAGCGAGCCTCGCGGAGCACGCCCCGCACGAAGGGACGTGGACGCTGCGCGTGCAGGGCGCGGGCTATGCGCCGCTCGACTACGCCGGTGCGCTCTACAACCTCACCCTCCAAGTGCACTACCCGCAGGCCCCCCGTCTCGCGGCAGAAGGACCGCCACCGCTGCCTCCGCCCCGTGCGACGCCCGGCTTCGAGGGAGCCTCGCTCCTCGCGGTGGCCGCCGCCCTGGCGATGTCGCGCCGCCGCTGACGAGGGCGGGGGACAAGCTTCATCCCGCGCGGCGGGCGTCCTTCCGCATGCGCGGCGGGCTGGCCCTGGTCGCGGCTGCCACACCCCTCCAGCTCGCCTTCGCAGGCATCGCAGGAGCCGCCGGCTTCTTCCTGTCCTGGCTCCTCGTCCCCGCCGGCCTGCTGCTCTGCCGCGCCGAGCCCAGTTTGGCGCGCGGTGTGCGCCCGGCGCTCGTGGCCTGGGGAGCAGCGGCGGCCGCCGGCATCCTCGGCGTCGGCCTGACCATCGGCACCGCGCAAGGAGCCCTCGCGGACGTGGGCGGGGCGGAGAGCGGCCTCGCCGGCTTGTCCATCTTCTTCCTGGCGGTCGCGCCCCTGCCGCTCGCCGTCCTCCTCGCGGCCACGACCGACGGAGCGGCGCGCGGCGCAGCCCGATTGGCGGCCTTCCTCCTGGCGGTGCCGCCCCCGCTCGCGGCGACGTTGGGCGCGTATCCGACCCGGCCGCGAGCCGCCCCGGCCGTCCCGAGCCTCCTGCTCGCCCTCGCGCTGCTCGGCATCGCCATGGCGGGGCTGAGCTTGTTCATCGGCTGGCTCGACCGGCTCACACCGAGCCGATCGACGGCATGACGCGCATCGGGCCCTGGCCTTCGAGCCCTTGGTCGCCCTGGAACCGCAGGATGTTCAGCCCGTAGCACTCGTCGCTCGCGTACACGTAGCCCTGCACGAAGAACGCGCTCCACGTGTGCGCCTCGGCGCACTTCTGCTCGCGCGCGCCGGCGTGCGGCTGGTAATAGCCCACCGCGACCGGATGCAGCAGCTTCTCCGCGTCGCCCACGTCCACGACCCAGACCCCGGCGTGGTTGTGCGCGAGGTAGATGCGGCCGTTCGCGAGGTTGAAGTTGTGCGGGCTGAACAGGAAGCCGCCCGGGATGACGAGGTGCCCGGGCAAGGTCCAGTAGCCGAGGCGCTGCGGGTGCGCCGGGTCGGTGGTGTCCACGAGGGTGAACTGCCCCGTCTCGTCACCGCTCGGCAGCTCCGGCTCCAGGACCGTGACGTGCCGGCCGGCGATGAGCTGGGGGAAGGGCCGGGCCTGGTGCGTGTGCACGACCTTGCTCGGCCCGGTGTCGGCGAAGCGGCTGACCTCGAACGGCTGCGTCGGGTCGTCGATGTTGAGGAGCACGAGCCCGCTGTCCCAGCACGCGACGTACGCGTACCAGTGCCCGTCGAGCGGTTGCTTCTGCACGGTGACGTCGTGCGGGAAGTAGTTCTGGCCCTGCGGCGGGAGGGTGGGGTCCTCCCACACGCTGAGGAGCTGGAGCTGACGGTTGCCGAGCACGCCGTGCTGCACCTCGAAGATGTTCACGCGCGGCGTGGCGGGCAGGTTCTGGCCGGTGCTCACGCCCGTGCCCAGGCCGCCGTCGACGATCCAGTCGTAGGTCTGCACGAGGAGCAGCTCGCGGCTCTCCTGCTTCACGTAGTGAAGCGTGTGCACCCCGTTCGTCGGGATGGCCATGAAGTTCTCGACCTGCGGGTGCGCCTTGTCCTTGACGTTGACGAGGTACACGCCGCGCGGCGCGCGCTCCGTCGGCGGCGCGGTGCTCGTGGCGAGCTCCGCGGGGGCGTTGCGCTGGGTGCCATAGAACACCAGGTCGCCGTCGTCGTTGACCTTGATGTCGCTGCAGCCCATGCCGGCCTGCTCCCCGACCGGCTCCGGGTGCGCCGGGTCGTGGACGTCGACGACGACGAAGCCGCCCTGCGCGCCGGCTCGGCACACGTACGCCCAGCCGTCCTTCACGTCGAGCTCGCTGTAGGCGATGCCCGCCGGGATGGAGCCGGGCAGGCCGCTCGTCTGCGCCACGAGGTCGAGGCCGAAGCTGCCGCTGTGCAGCGCCGACCGTGGACTGGCTCACGCAGCCGGTGAGGAGCAGCGCGAGCGCGACGGCGAGCGGGCTCAGCCGGGGACCCATCGCCCTGCATGCGGCTTCGTTGCACTTGTAGGTTGTCGGCATGGATTCGGCCTGACGAGTCCTTGCAGGCTCACGGCGTGGGGATCGTGAGGTCCACGTCCAGGCTCACGGACCGGCTGTTGCCCGCGACGTCCCACGCGGTCACGGTCAGCGTGTGGCCGCCCAGGCTGTCCCTGCCCGTCCACCAGTCCCAGTCGAAGGGGGCCCGGGGGAGGGTGGCGCGCACCTCGCCGTCTACGGCGAAGGCGACGCTCGCGACGCCGCTCGCCGCGTCGTCGGCGTCCGCGTGCACGTTCACGTCCCCGGCGAGGATGGTAAGCCCGACGAAGCTGGGCGCGCGGATGCCCTCGACGTCGATGTCGCCGGGGCGCGGCTCGGTGATGGCGAGGTCGGGCGGCGTGTTGTCGATGCGTGTCGTGACGCTGGCGCTGGCGATGGTGCCCGCGCTGTCCCTGGCCTCGAACTTGAGCACGTGGTCGCCGTCCGCGTAGGCGCGCGTGTCATACCCCCAGGCGTGCGGCGGAGCCGTGGCCCAGCGCGCGACGCTGCCATCCATCCACCAGCGCGCCCATTGCAGGCCGCTGTCCGCGCTCGTCGTGCCCTGTGCCGTGACGCTGCCGCGCGTCCAGGCCATGTCGCCCGGGGCGATGATGTCCACGTGGAACACGCTCGTGCCGCGGACGAGGTCCAGGTAGTGCGCCCAATCGAAGTACTGCCCGGGGTCGGTGTGATGCCCCGCGCCGCCGCCCAGGTTCGGGTTGTTCGGGTCCGGGACCTGGTTGTGGCCGATGATGCCGGTCTGCGTCGTCGGGCTCGCGGGCATGATGCCCGTTGGATGCGTCAGGGCGATGCCGTGCTGGTCGGCCAGCCAGCGCGTGAGGTGCGCGCTCGCCTGGTACATGGCCTCGGTCCAGGTCGCGGCCTGGTTCGTGAAGCCCTCGTGCTCGATGCCCAGGGAGTGCTGGTTGTACGCCCAGTTCCCGGCGTGCCACGCGATGTCCCGGTCCGCGACCATCTGCGTGATGGAGCCGGTCTTCGACACGACGTAGTGCGCGCTCGCCTGCGCCGCGCTGTTCTGGAACCAGCTGACCGTGCCGCTGTAGCTGCCCTCGGCGACGTGGATGACGATGTACGTGATGTCGAGCGAGGTCTCGCGGTCGCTCACCGTGTAGTTGCTCGTGCTCGCCGGCACCCACGTGGCCCCCGGATAGTCCACGGCCACCGCCGGCATTGCACTCGCCACGAGGAGCACGAGCACCGCGACCACGCCCCAGCCCGCTCGGAACCGGCCCAGCATGGGGCCGCATCGCGCGCGCCCCACATGCCGTTTTGCATGCGGGTTCCTGCACGCCCTGACATG
>JAIVGT010000282.1 GCA_020201485.1 Halobacteriales archaeon | reverse complement strand
GGACAGCCCGTACAACCCCGCCTCGCAATGGGCCTTCGTCATCGAGCCCACGAGCACGACGGCGGCCGCGGCCAGCCCGGGCTTCCCGCCGAACGCCGGCCAGTTCGACGGCTGGTACCACGTGATCCTCTCGGCGGAGCGCGAGGACGTCGCCCCGTCAGCTTGAGTCCCGCGGCACGGCCTGCACCGGCTCCTCGCCCTCCCGCGGCG
This sequence comes from Halobacteriales archaeon, assembly GCA_020201485.1. Classification (GTDB taxonomy): domain Archaea; phylum Thermoplasmatota; class SW-10-69-26; order JACQPN01; family JAIVGT01; genus JAIVGT01. Next base: position 4,770 of record JAIVGT010000282.1, on the reverse strand, counting down.
GCTCCTGGTCCTCCGGACCCCAAGCGTTCGCCGGCATGCCGTGGCGGTCCAGGGCCTGCTGCTGGTTCCGCGTGTACACCACGGGCAGGCGGCGCGGGTGCTTGCGGAACTCGGCGAAGATGCGGCGCACGAGCTCGGTGCGCGTCTTGCTCTGCTCGTCAAGGTGCGCCAGGTAGCGCAGGCGCATGAGGATGTAGGAGTTGTCGTCGGCCAGCTTCATCGTGACGGTGGGGTGGTCGGGCAGGTCGTACCAGAGGGCGTGGTGCGCCATGGCCCGCTCGTAATCCCGCACGCGCTGCGCCATCCGCTCGTTGCCCACGACCTCGTCGGCGATGCGGAGCAGGATGTCGCGCGCCAGGTCCCAGTCCCCTTCCTTCGCCACCGGCACGTCGACCTGGTTCCAGTTGTACGGGAGGTCGGCGGTGTAGTTCACCACCGCTTGCTCCAGGACCTGGTTGTTGCCGAAGCTCACGCGCCGCCCGGTCGGCCGGCCGAGTTCGCCCTCGATCTCCCAGAGCACGGTCGTGAGCAGGCCGACGTGGATGACGTCGCCCCGCACCTCGCCGACGCGGATGCGGTCGCCGACCGCGTACAGGCCCTGCGCGTTCACCGTGAGCCACGCGACCGCGCACAGGATGGGCGTCTGCAGCGCGAGGGTCACGCCGAAGCCAACCAGGCCCAGGCCGACGACGAAGCCGCTGAGCTGCGCGGGCGCGAGCGCGCTCAGGGCGGCGATGGCAGCGACGAGGTAGATGCCGTAGCGGAGCAGGCCCCCGATGGTGCGGCGGCGCCGGCCGACGGGCAGGACGTGGCGCAGCGCCATGCGCAGCAGGCCAGCGGCGACGATGCCGGCGAGGAGGATGCCGATGGCGAGCAAGGCGCGCGGCAGCGCGGCGCGCACCGAGCCCGCGAGGGCGACCGCGAGGTCGCCCAGGTACTGCTGGTACACGACGACGATGGCCCCGACGAAGACCAGGGTGAGCGCGACCATCCAGCCTGGCGGCCCCTCGCCGTGGTCGTGCTGCTCGTCCCGGGCCGGGGTCGGGGTGCTCGCCTCGTCGGGCACGCTCCTCGGCTGCCCGCCGGACACATGAGGTTGGCCGGACAGCGCTCGCGGACAAGCGCTGCGCTGCCCGGCCCCGGCCTCAGCAGAAGCTGCCGTTCGGCCCCGACCAGCCGAGGTCGAGCGACAGGCTGCGCGAATCCGCCAGGCTGTACATGACGATGGGGGCGAGGCTGCTCGGGATGAGCGGGCTGGTCAACGTGAACAGGCCCACGGAGATGTCCGGCAGCACGTACCACTTCCCGTTCCCCTCGCCCAGGGGCGAGCCCGTGCCGTACGTCGTGAAGCCGTTCCTCGTCGCGCCGTGGGAATGGGGCTTCATGTCCACGGCCCCGTTCACGCTCGCCGACGCCTTCACGCCGTGGCCGAACGCGCCCACGCAGCCCGTGCTGATGGAGGCGCTGATGGCGGTGAGCCACGTCCCGCTGTGGTCGTTCGCGAGGTGGAAGTACAGGCTAGGCACGAGCGTCACGCTGCTGCTCTTCGTCACGCTCACGATGGGGTTGGAGCAGCCCTTGAGGCCCGTGCCTTGGTACGTCCAGTCGATGCACGCCTCGACCGTCCCGCTCGCGTCCACGCCGATGGTCGCGCTGAGCTGGTCCCAGCCGAAGAAGAAGCTGTCGTAGGAGCCGGTGACGCGCGTGGGGAAGCCGGGCTTGATGTTCAGCGTGCGCAGGTGGTCCACGATGGTGCGCAGGTTCCTGATCTCGCCGTCCAGCGTGAGGTCGTAGGACCAGCCGACCTTGAAGTACAGGCCGGGGGCGAAGTCGAGGCGCGTGGAGCCGCTGTCCGCGCTCGCCGAGCTGGCCTCGGCCCACACCGCGACGAAGAAGGCGTCGGTGTCGGGCGAGGACGCCATCTGCAGCTCGCCGCCGCTGACGGTCGTGGTCGTGGTCGCGCCCAAGTTCGTGAACCCGGCGCTCGCCTTGGCGCGCACGTCGCCCCCTTGCAGCGACGCGGCGACGTCGAGGCTGAGGTCAAGCGTCGAAGCGCTCGCGCTGTAATCGACCTCGGGGCCGACGCTGTTGCGGCCGAGCGAGAGCGTGAAGCTCGACGGCACGTCGGTCAGGGTCAGCGCCCCGTCGTAGGTCGCCGCCTGCTCCGCCTGGTTCACGGCCACGCCGAGGTACAGCCGGGCGATGGCGGACGCCGCGGTGTACGTGAGCGCCGTCCCGTCCGCGGGCATGATGCGCGTCTGGATGCCGCTGCCACGAACGACCTTCGTCTCCGTCAGGCTCACGTCCATCGTCCGAGGCACGCTGCTCATCTCGAACCGACCCTGGAGGTCGCCCGTGATGAAGGTCGCCGTGACCGGGCCGATGGTGGTCAGGGTGCTGTAGTGCGCGCTCGTGCTGTTCTGGTATACGTACGTGCGGCAGTCGCGGAAGTCCCGGCACAAGGCCTCGGAGTAGCTCGTGATGCTCTCGGCCGCGCCGTAGGCGGCGTGCAGGTCCTGGGCCGCGCCCGGCGTGCCGAAGTTGTCGATCGTCACGAGCGCCTTGACGCGCGGCTGCACGTCGTGCAGGTCCGCGTCGAGCACCAGGCTCGTCGTCTTCGGCCTCCAGCCCACGGCGTCCACGCTGAACGCGCCGGCGGCGGGCGTGACGCGCAGGCTGCCCGGCATGCCGGTGAGCCGCACCTTCGCCTTGACCGCCTGCTCGTCCAGGATGCCCACGGACTTGTGGCCGTCGCGCACGGCGATGCCGAGCGCGTACACGGCCGGGTCGGGGACGACGCTGAACGCGTCCGGGTGCCCGTACGTCGCGTCCAAGGCGAGGTCGAAGACGTCGCTCGCCGTGTAATCGATGCTCGACCCCGTGATGAGGCGCATCGTGCGCGGCAGCGGGTTCACGTCGAAGGCAACGGTGGCGCGGTCCGTGCTGCTCACGTTCGCGTTGAGCGTGCCGGCGAAGCGCGAGCCGCCGCCCACGTCCACGGCCATCAGCTCGCCCGTCGCGAGCCTGCGCGCTTCGACGTGCTTCAGGCTCACCATGAGCAGGTCCGCCTCGAACTTCTTGCCGGGCACGTCCAGGGTCGCGCACAGGTGGTTCGGCGCGAGGACGGGGGGCGCGCCGGTGAGGCCGCACGTCGCGGTGGAGCGCTGCGCCGCGGGGAGGTTCGTCGCGTAGAAGCCGATGGAGCCGATGCCCACCGCGCTGTCGTACACGAACGAGCCGCTGGCGAAGTCGAGCGACCACGCCGTCGGGATGGTCACGAGGTCCACGCCCAACGTCCAAGTGCCGGTGGCGGGCGTGGGCACGGTGGCGTCCAGCCCGATGCTGCCGACGACGGCCGACGCGACGTAGGCCAGGTGCTGCGTGCCCGGGTCCAGCGTCAGGGCCATCGTGCCCGGCAGGTCGCGCACGTCCACGGCGAGGAGCGCGCCCGTGCCCTTGTCCGTGAGGTTCGCCGCGACCTGGTGGATGGCGGCCGAGGCGTTGTAGCGCAGCACGGTCTCGCCCAGGTCCACGCTCATGCGCGCCGGCACGCTGTCGAAGGTGGCGGCGATGGTCGCGGCGGGCGTGTCCAGGCTGGCGAGGAAGAGGCGCGGCGCGCTGTTCCACAGCTCGATGTGCGGGTCGCCGGTGCGCAGGTCGGCGAGCGCGTAGCTCAGGCCGGTGTAGCGCAGCTCGGCGCGGATGGCGCTCGTCGCCGTCTGCGCCATGCCGAGGTGGTCCGCGGCCGGCTGGCCGGTGAGGAACAGGCCATCGGTGGCGACGGCGGCGAGCAGCGTGCCGACGCTGGCGCTGCCCTTCGCCGCGGTCGGGCTGGCGCGGGCGTCGAACTCCGCCCAGTCGCGGCCGGCGGTGAAGCGCATGAACGGTGGCACGCTGCTCACGCTGGCGGAGAAAGCCGGCTTGCCCGGACCGCTGGCGATGCTCAGGCCGAGGGGGCCGAAGGCGCTGCCCGCGCTCAAGGTCAGCGTCTTGTCCGCGGCCGCGGCGTCGTAGGCCACGCTCAGGCTCGCCGGCACGTTCTGCACGCTCGCCTGGCCCGTCGTCGTCGTCCCGCCGGAGGCGCGGGCGAAGGCCGCGCTCACCAAGGGCAGGGGCGCGCTCGCGGTCACGTTGACCCAGCCGCGCTGGTCCGCGGTGCTGAGGTCCACGGTCAGCGCAGCCGGCACGCCCTGCACGTCAAGGCTCGCCGTCATGCCCTGCTTGTCGTCGAAGCCTGCCGCGATCTCGCCGATGGCCGCGCTCCCGGTGTAGGCGAAGCGCGTGCCGACGATGTCGAGCGCGACGCGGCTCGGAACGTTCGCGACGAAGCCGTGGAACGTCGCGCTCGGCAGGTCCACGGTGAAATCGACCTTGCGCGGCGCGCTGCTCCGCACCTCGAGGTGCTGCTGGTGGCTGCGCGTGTCGGCCTTGGCGTACTGCAGGCCGGTGGTCACCACGTCCACGCGCGTCGCGCTGCCCGTCTGCTGCAGGCTGACGTGGTCGGTGGCGTTCTGCGCGCCGAGGAACTGGCCATCGGTGGTGAAGGCGGCGCTCAGCGTCCCCACGGCCCCGCTGCCGATGGGCGCCCCGGCCGAGGAGCGGCCGTCGAACTCGACGACGTCCGGCGCGGCGCGCACCTGCACGAACGGCGGCAGGCTGCTGATGGTCGCGCGGCCGGCCGGCTTGCCCGGACCGCCGCCGAAGGTCATGCTCACCGGGCCGAGGCTGCTGCTCGCGTCCCAGGTGTACGTCGCGGGCACGGTCGTGGTG
>JAIVGT010000281.1 GCA_020201485.1 Halobacteriales archaeon | reverse complement strand
CCCCTCGACGGCATGCTGTACTTCGGGCTCGGCGACGGAGGCGCGGGCGGCGACCCGTTCGGCAACGGACAGAACCCGAACACGCTGCTCGGCAAGATGCTGCGCCTCGACGTGAACGGCGCGCACGGCTACGCCATCCCGCCGACGAACCCGTGCGCCGCGACCCTCGCCTGCCGGCCGGAGATCTGGAGCATGGGCCTGCGGAACCCGTGGCGCTGGAGCTTCGACGCCGTGACCGGCGACCTGTGGATCGGCGACGTGGGGCAGAACGCGTGGGAAGAGGTGGACTGGCAGCCCGCGCTCCTCGCGCTCCCGGTGCCGCTGAACTACGGCTGGAACTGCTGGGAGGGCAACCACATGTACGCGGGCTGCAACGGCATCGGGCCGAGCCAGGGCGCGCTCACGTTCCCCGTCGTCGAGTACAGCCACGCCCAGGGGTGCAGCATCATCGGCGGCTTCGCCTACCGCGGCACGGCCATCCCGGCGCTGCACGGCGCGTACCTGTACGGCGACCTGTGCAGCCAGCGGGTGTGGGGCGCGTTCGGGGCGGGGAGGGCGCGCGTGCCCTCGCTGCTGATGAACAGCGGGCAGACCATCACCAGCTTCGGGCAGGACGAGCAGCACGAGCTGTACCTGGTGGGCTACGGGGGCGGCGTGTTCAAGCTCGTCCCCGCCTGAGTGCTTCGGATTTCCTCCGGGCAAGCGCCGAACGTGCGCAGGGACGAGCCCCGGGAAGCGAAACCGCTCGACAGAAGGTTCATGGGTCCTGGGCAAGTGTCGGATAGCATGCCGAGCCCCCGGCACCCGCCGGAGTCGAAGCCCAACGTGCTGATGGACGGCCAGCTCGTGGCGTGGGAGGACGCGAACATCCACATCACGACGCACGGCTTCCTCTACGGAACGGCAGTGTTCGAGGGCGTGCGCGCCTACTGGGACCCGGAGGTGGACGAGCTGCGCGTGTTCGAGCTCGACGCGCACGCCAAGCGGCTGGAGCGCAACGCGCGCATGCTCGGCTTCACCGACACCCCGGACTGGAAGACGTTCCGGGAGTGGCAGCTCAACATCCTGAGCTGCAACCAGTTCCACACCGACGTGTACCTGCGACCGGTGGTGTTCTACGGCGAGGGCGGCATCGGCATCTTCCCAAAGACGCAGAAGCAGCGCACGCTCGTCATGGCCGTGCCCATGGGCAAGTACTTCGGCAAGCCGCTGCTCGACGTGAAGGTCAGCACCTGGGTGCGCATCGGCGGCAACGTCATCCCGCCCCTCGCGAAGGTGAACGGCGGCTACGTCAACAGCTACCTCGCGGTCAAGGAAGCGCGCGACTCCGGGTACGACGACGCCATCATGCTCAACAACCGCGGCTACGTCAGCGAGGGCAGCGGCGCCAACCTGTTCATCGTGAAGGACGGGCAGTTGCGCACGCCCCGCCACAGCGACGACATCCTCGACGGCGTGACGCGCAACCACGTCATGCGCCTGGCCGCGGACCTGGGCATCCCGGTGCAGGAGCGCGCCATCGCCCGCGCCGAGCTGTACGGGGCCGAGGAGGCGTTCTTCTGCGGCACGGGCGCGGAGATCACACCCGTCGGGCGCGTGGACCACGTGCCCCTGGGCAACGGCCAGGTCGGGCCCATCACGAAGAGCGTGAAGGAGCGCTTCGAGGCGAGCGTGCGCGGCAAGATCCCGCAGTACCTAAACCTGCTCACGCCCGTGCCGAAGGAGTGCCCACTCGTCATGCCGGCGAAGAGCCAGGCGAAGGCCTGAGCGCGACGGACGTTCCTGGCGCACGGTTCTTCCGCCCCGCCGCGCAGGCAGCGTCATGCCCGACGAACGCATCCCCCACAACCCGAGCGAGGACGAGCCGGCGGAGGAGACGGAGCTGACGACGAAGGCCGCGCCGGAGCCCGAGGCGGGCAAGCCGAAGGTGGCGAAGCCGGCGGCGGCCCCCGTGGCCAAGCCGCCCCCGACGCAGCCTGCTCCCGCCAAGGCCCTCGACGAGCGGCACGCGTTCGCGCTGGAGCACGACGCGCTGGCGATGGCGCACGAGGCGCTCGCGAAGGAGTACGAGACGCTCGCGCAGGCCTACGACGACCTGCTGAAGAAGGCGGCCCCGGGCGCGGCGAAACCCGCGAGGGCGACGCCGGCCACGGCGAAGCCAGCCGCTCCTCCTGCGGCCAAGCCGGCGGGCGCGGCAAAGCCCGCGCCGACCGCTGCGGCCATCGGTCCGGAGGATGCCCCTCCGCAGCCGAAGCTGCACGACGAGGGCCTGATGCACGACATCACGGACGCCGAGGGGCCGGGCTCGCCCGGCGGCATGTCGAAGTCGGGCCGCGCGGAGGGCGAGGACACGGGCCGGCCGAAGCAGGGCAAGGAGCCGAACATCGGGGCGTGAGTCAGCCGCCCCCGCTCCCCGTCCCGCCCGGCTCCGTCTGCTTCCGCGGGTCCAGGAGGGCATCGACCTCCGCCTTGCTCAGCCCGCTCTTCTCGTACGCGACCTCGCGCACGGTGCGCCGCTCCTTCAGCGCCAGCTTGGCGATGTCCGCGGCCTTGTCGTAGCCGATGCGCGGCGCGAGGGGCGTGACCATGCTCGCGCTGTACTCGATGAGGCTCTGGCAGCGCTCCCGGTTCGCAGCGATGCCGCTCACGCACTTGTCGGCGAAGGCGCGGCTCACGTTGCTGAGCAGGGCGATGCTTTCCAGCAGGTTGCGCGTCATCATCGGGAGCTGGGTCTGCAGGTCGAGCTGGCCCCACTGCCCGCCGATGGTCACGGCCAGGCTGTTCCCCGCGACCTGCGCCGCGACCTGCGTCACGGCCTCCGGGAGGACCGGGTTCACCTTGCCGGGCATGATGCTGCTCCCCGGTTGGAGCGCCGGGAGCGAGATCTCGCCGAGGCCGGTCTGCGGCCCGCTCGCCAGGATGCGCAGGTCGTTGGCGATCTTCATCTCGCTCGCCGCGAGCGTGCTGAGCGCGCCGGCGGTGAACACGTACGCGTCCTGCGCCGCCTGGGCCTCGAAGTGGTTGCGCGCCTCCACGAAGCGCGTCCGGGCGAGCTGGGTGAGCTCGGCCGCCATGAGCGCGCCGAAGTCCTCGTGCGCGTTCAGCCCGGTGCCCACGGCCGTGCCGCCGATGGCCAGCTCGCGCAGGTGCGGCAAGCACGCTTCGATGCGCTCCACGCCGTGCTCCACCTGGCTGGCGTAGCCGCTGAATTCTTGGCCGAGGCGGATGGGCACGGCGTCCATGAGGTGCGTGCGGCCGATCTTGATGACGTCGTCGAATTCGCGCGCCTTGGCGTCGAGGGCGGCGTGCAGGTGCCTCAGCGCCGGCAGCAGGTCCTGCTCCAGGGCGAGCACGGCCGCGACGTGCATCGCGCCCGGGATGACGTCGTTGCTGCTCTGGCCCATGTTCACGTGGTCGTTGGGGTGCACGGGCTTCTTGTCGCCCTTGTGCCCGCCGAGGACCTCGTTCGCGCGGGCGGCGATGACCTCGTTCGCGTTCATGTTCGTGCTCGTGCCGCTGCCGGTCTGGAACACGTCGATGGGGAAGTGCGCGTCGAGCTTCCCATCCGCGACCTCGCGCGCCGCGCGCTCGATGGCGTCCGCCAGCTTCGGGTCGAGCCGGCCCAGGCCGCGGTTCACGCGCGCCGCGGCGAGCTTCACCAGGCCCAAGGCGTGGAGAAAGCGCGGCGGCAGCGGTTGGCCGCTGATGGGGAAGTTCTCCACCGCGCGCTGCGTCTGCGCGCCCCAGTAGGCATGGCTCGGCACGCGGACCTCGCCGAGGCTGTCCTTCTCGACGCGGGGCTCGGACATCGTGGGGCCATGCGGGACGGGTATCTTGGCCCTTGCGCCCGCACTTCCCCGGGCGTCCCAGGGACTGCCCGGAGCGGAGCACGCGACGACGCTCTCGGGCCAGCCCTCAAGGGCCGCGTGGCGGATGGCGCGGCGTGCGCGGCATCGCGGGCTTGCTGGCGTTCCTCGCCCTCCTGCCCACGGTCCCTCTCGCCGATGCTTCGGCCATCGTCGTGCTCGGCGCGGGCACGGGCACCGCCGTGCACACCGAGTGCCCGGTGGACACGCTCCTGTTCACGATGGCCGCGGTCAACACCGGCAATGCCTGGAACGCGCAGGTCCTCGTCCTCAACCCGGACTATCTCTGCGTGCGCGCCCTGCCCCTGCTCAGCATGACCGGCACGTGGGACCCCGCCGCCGGGGGCTGCCTCGCCGGCGTCGGCCTGGTGCTCTGCTTCGAAGCCGCGCAGCCGGGCGCGACCGTGCCCTGGCGCATCTGCCGCGCGGCGGAGCCGGTGTGCGACGAGGCGCATGCGTTCCAGCTCGGCACGGTCACGCTGCTCTACGCGTGACCTCAGCCGAGGAAGTCCCACACCTGCTGCCAGAACACGTCGCGCGTCGCCTCGAAGTTCGGCGCGTGCCCTGCGCGGGCGATGAGGCTCAGGTCGCACGGCCCGCCGTACTCCGCGCAGAAGTTCGCGACGTCGTCCGGGTTCGTGATGAGGTCGTGGTCCCCGTAGAACACGCGCGCCGGGGCGCGGCCGTCGGAGGCCGGGAACACGGGCAGGGCGCAGCCCTCGTGCGTCGGGCCGGCGGCGTAGGTCGCGGGGAACGTCTGGTACGCCCAGAGCTGCGCCTCCGGCGTCGCCGTCCACAGGATGGGCGTGTACATCGCGGCGTTCGTGTCCATGTAGCCGCTGGGCGAGCTCTCCATGAGCAGGCACGTCGCCGGGCCGGTGAGGATGAGGATGGCCGGCGACGGGTCCTTGTACACGTGCGAGGTGAGCGCGATGCGGCCGACGTGCTCCGCCGGGATGGGGCTGCGCACGCCGCCCAGGGCAAAGGCGATGCTGTCGCCGAGGCTGGAGCCGACGAGGTCCACGTGCTCCGCGCCCGTGCGCGCGCGCACCCACTCCAGCACGACCCCCGCCTGTGGCAGGATGTGCTCCGCGGTCACGGCCAGCCCGTTCGCGGGATGGCTGCTC
>JAIVGT010000084.1 GCA_020201485.1 Halobacteriales archaeon | reverse complement strand
GTGACCGCCCGGGGCGGCATGCGCTGCCCGGAGCAGACCATCGCGCCCTGGGTCGAGCCCCTCCTCCCCAAAAGGCGCTGCGCAAGCTGCCCAGCCCTGCGCATGACCCTCCTGGTGCTGTGCATCGACCGCGACAACGACTTCGGGGTCAAGGCAGGCATCCAGAGCCCGGTCATCGGCCGCGAGTCGAACCTCAAGGCAGCCAGCGCCCTCGGCATGGCCGACCCGGAGGACAGCGACACGAACTCGCTCTTCGGGGCCATCAAGATCTTCGACGAGCTCATCGCCAAGGGCAAGGACGCGGAAATCGTCACCATCTGCGGCTCGCAGCGCGTCGGCCCGCACAGCGACACCCTCATCAGCGAGCAGCTCGACGAGGTCATCAGCAAGCTGCGCGTGGACCGGGCCATCTTCGTCACCGACGGGGCGGAGGACGAGTTCATCCTGCCCCTGGTCACGAGCCGGGTGAAGGTCGAGGCCGTGCAGCGCATCATCGTGCGCCAGCACAAGGACATCGAGGGCACGTACTACATCATCAAGAAGGCCTTCGAGGACGAGAAGCTGAAGCGCGGCCTGCTCGTGCCGTTCAGCCTGGCCCTCATCGTGTACGGCGCGTTCGCCTTCTACGGCTACCCGGAGAAGGGCCTGGGCGCCATCACCGCCATCGTCGGCCTGTACTTCCTGGCGAAGATGGTGCACATCGGCGAGGTCGTCATCGGCGTGCTGCGCGACCTGTACCACGCCATGGCCGCGGGCAAGTTCACCGTCTTCACGAGCGTCGTCGGCGGCCTGCTCGTCATCATGGGCGGCATCAACGCCCTGCAGACGGCGGAGCCGGACGCGAACGTCCTCGCCTACACGCTCGCCTTCGCCAGCGTCATCCTGTGGTGGCTCGTCGCCGCTGCCTTGGTCCACATCGCCGGCCGGGCGGTGGACGTGTACCTGCGCACGCCCGTGCAGGTCTGGGAGTTCTGGACCTTCCCGTTCAGCCTCATCGCCCTCGGCCTCATGGGGAGCGCCGCGCTCAGCGCCTTGGGGCGCGCCATCGGCGGCAGCAGCTTCACCTTCACCGGGCAGGAGTTCGTGGGCTTGGCGTTGGGCGTGGTCATCGCCTTCGCCGGCGCGGGCAGCAACGTGTTCGTGAAGAGCCAGCTCGCCAAGCGCCGCGGCCCGGACGCGCTCGACGCCCAGCCCGCCCAGGTCCCGTAGGTTCAAGGCGCGCCGGCGCATGCGCAGCGCGTGGAATGGGACGCCTGGGAGCCCACGTACCGGGCCATCCTCGACGACTTCGGCTTCAGCCGGCGCGCGGACGAGGAGGCAGCGCGGGCCTTGGAGCCCATCCTGCGCAGCAAGCGCCTGGCGAAGGACCGCGACCTGCGCCGCGTGCTCGAGGACCAGGACGTGGTCGTGGCCGGGCCAGCGCTCGAGGGCCAGGCCCTGCCGGAAGGCGGCGCGTTGCTCTCCTGCGACAGCGCGGTCGGCGACGTGCTCGCCCAGGGCCGGCACCCAGACATCATCGTCACCGACCTCGACGGGAAGGTCGAGGACCAGGTGAAAGCCAACGCCTGCTGCTCCATCGCGGTGCTGCACGCCCACGGCGACAACATCCCCGCCCTGCACCGCTGGGTCCCTTGGTTCCAGGGCATGGTCGCGGGCACGTGCCAGTGCGAGCCCATCGGGGCGCTGCGGAACTTCGGCGGCTTCACCGACGGCGACCGCGCCGTGCTCCTCGCCGCGCACTTCGGCGCGCGCAGCGTGCGCCTGGCCGGGTTCGACTTCGAGCATCCGCGTCCCAAGCCGGGCAAGGACCCGGTGGTGAAGCTGCGCAAGCTCGGCTGGGCGAAGCGCCTCATCGAGGACGCGGGCGTGCCGGTGAAAGGCCTCTGACTACGGCAGCGGCAGGGGGTTGCGCGGCAGGTTCTCGTCGTGCGCGACGTAGCACTCCCACGGGCCGACGCCGCCCGGCATGGTCGTGCGGTACGCGAAGGCCTTGCACCCGTGGGTGAGCAGGTACGGGCCGAACGGCGGGAACTCGCCCACGCCCGCGCAGTCGTAGATGAAGCCGCGCTGCAGGTTGCACGTGTAGATGCGCTGGCCGCGGACCTGGCCGGTGAGCGAGGTCAGGGCGTCGGCGAGGCCGAAGGGCAGCCAGACGAACCTGCTCTCCACGGTGCAGGAGCAGCCGCTGTTCCACATCGGGGTCACGCCGTGGTGCAGCGTCGCCGGGTCGATGCCCACCTGGTACGGCACGTCGCCGAGGAGGTTCGTGTGCGTCGCGGTCGCGCACTCCGTGACCCCGGGCGCGACGCCCCCGCACGCGTCCTTGCCGTGGCCGATGCTGTCGCTGCCCGGGCCGTCGCTCGTTGCCACGGCGAGCACGACGGTGGGGACGACGAGGACGGCGATGGCCATGGCGGTGAAGGATGCGCGCATGCGGCGAGCCTCGGGGCGCAACCCTCGAAGGGCGCGATGAACCTTGCCTGCCGAGCCTCAGCCTGGCGGGGGTCTCCAATCCGCGTCGCGCGGCAGCTTGCGGAGCGTGACGTGCAGCTCGTTCGCGCCCTTGGCGAAGGGCAGGGACGGGATGCGCAGGTAGCGCTGGAGGTGCCAGGTGTTGACGCGGCCGCCCAGGATGCTGAACCCCTGCCCCACCTTGTCGAGCTTCTCGACGCGGAACCGTGCCGGGGTGTAGAAGTTCTCGTGGCTCTCCGGGGTGAGGTAGAAGAAGTTGCTCGGGTGCACGGTGCGCGTGTGCGTCGGGTCGATCCAGTAGCCATCGTGGCGGTAGTAGGGCACGACGCACTGGAACCTGCCGTCCGGGGCGAGGACGCGGTGCACCTCCTCCATCCAGAGGAGGAAGCCGTCGCGCTTGTGCCCCGGGATGCGGTGGGGCACGTGCTCCAGGACGTGCTTCGCCAGCACGAGGTCGAAGCTCGCGTCCGGGAAGGGCCACGGCAGCTCCATCATGTCGTGGACGGTGTCCACGCCAGGCATGGGCAGGAGGTCCATGTTGACCCAGCCCTCGCCCTTCGGCCGGATGTCGTTGCCGCAGCCCACGTTGAGGCTCCGCACGCCGGCGCATCGCGCCCAAGGCTTACGGTTCTTCCTTCCCGCGCGCCTCCCGCTCCACCCAGTCGAGGTAGGCGTCGCTCCCGCCCTCGATGGGCCAGGCGACGACGCACGGCACGCTGTACGTGTGCACCTCCTCGATGGCGGCGACGAGCTGCGGCAGCAGCGCGCTGCGCGTCTTGAGCAGCATGGCCGTCTCCTGGGCCTGCTCGAGCTTGCCGTCCCACCAGGAGTGCGATTCGATGGGCCAGAGGTTGGCGCACGCTGCGAGGCGCTTGCCCAGGACGTGCTGGGCGACCCTGCGCGCCTCCTCCGGGCTGCCCGCGGTGCAGTCCACGCTCACGGCCATGGGCGCGGAAAGGGCTCGCTGGGGATGAGGCTGATGGGCGGGGCGCGCCGAATCGCCGAAAGTGCGAGTAGGTTCGGAGCTTTCGGTCCACCCCCCCGCTCACGCACATAGCCCATGCCGGCGTTCTGCGGCTCCGCCGAGGCGGCCCCGATGGACGAGATGGATTGCGCGGAACCGACCGCATGCGCGGCGTGCTTCCACTCCCGGTCCGGCCAGTGCGCCCTGCGCGCGCTGCTCCTGGACCACATCGGGGCGCCGCAGGCCTACCCGCCCGGGATGGCCCTGGCATGACGCTGAACGTGCATCCTTCCCCGGCGCGCGCCGCCTTCCCCGGCGCCGCCAGGCCAGCGGGGCAAGCCCCGCTGCTCCCTCTCATCCACACCGGGAGCATCGCTCCGAGCGGAGCCTCCCGGTGCGACCCTCAAGTCCGGTTCGACGCGACCTTGACCTTCGCCCGGCGCAGCACCTTGCCGCGGAGCGTGTAGCCCTTGCCGAGCTCCTTGATGACCGTGCCGTCGCTGTACTCGTCGGTGTGCTCGCGCATGACGAGCTCGTGGACCTCGGGCTTGAACGGCAGGCCCTCCGTCTCGATGCGCTTCACCCCCTCGCGCTCCAGGATGGCGCGCATCTGGCGCAGGATGTGGACGAGGCCTTCGTGCAGGGCCTCGTCCCCGCCGGCGAACTCGATGGCGCGGTCCAGGCTGTCGGTGACGTCGAGCATGCGCACGATGAGCTCGCGCTTCGACGCCTCGCGCACCGATTCCAGGTCCTTCTGCGCCTGGTTCCGGTACTCCTCGAACTCGGCCTGGACCCCCTCCAGCCGCTCGAAGAACATCCGCGCCTTGTCCCGCTGCGCCGTGAGCTCCTCGCGCAGCCGCTCCAGCTCCGCCTGGAGCCGCGCCGCGTCCGCCCCGGGGCGATTGCTCCAGTCGGCGGACTCCATGCACGCCCATTGGGCGCGCGCGGTCCATAAAGCTTGCTTCGTGGGGTTCCGGGAAGCCTGGGAACCGGGCTGAGCAAGAGCCTTTGCCCGGCGGTGCGTTGGGCGGGCGTGGCGGAGCCGGCCGATGTCCTCGTCATCGGAGGGGGCATCGCCGGCGCGGCTTGCGCGCGCGAGGCGGCCCGGCGCGGCTTGCGCGTGACGGTGCTCGAGTCGCACGACATCGCTTCCGGCACGAGCGGCGCCAGCACGCGCCTCGCCCACGGCGGCCTGCGCTACCTGCAGCAGCTCGACCTGCGCCAGGTGCGCGAAGGCCTGCACGAGCGCGCCTGGCTCGTCCAGGCCGCGCCGCACCTCGTCGAGCCCGTGCCGTTCCTCATCCCCATCCACCGCGGCGAGCGCGCGTTCGCCGCCGGCCTGCGCATGGGTCTGCTCGCCTACGACGGCTTCGCGCCGCGGGGCTGGCCGCGGCACGGGTATCTCGGTGCGCAAGCCGCCCGCGCCGCGGAGCCGGCGCTGCGGGGGGCGGTGCAGGGCGCGGCGCGCTTCCACGACGGCCGCATCCGGTCGGTGGAGCGCCTGGTCGTGGAGTTCCTGGTGGACGCAGGCGCGCACGGCGCGACGGTGCGCACGCACACCCCGGTCGAGGC
>JAIVGT010000083.1 GCA_020201485.1 Halobacteriales archaeon | reverse complement strand
CCTCCGCATCGCTCGGCCGCGTCCCGAGCTGCTCCAGGCGGTGCCGCACGGCGTCGCGGCCGCTGAACTGGTCCACGACGATGTAGCGCTCCCTCCCGACGAGCGCTGCGGGCACGCTCTCGTAATGCCCCGGGTGCTGCAGCACGGCGCTCACGTGCAGGCCGGCGTTGTGGCTGAACGCGTTGCGGCCGACGACGGGCGCGAGGGCGGACACGGGGATGCCGCTCGCCCGCGCAACGCGCTCGGCGAGCGCCGGCAGCTCGTCCAGGGCCAGCTTCGGCGCGGCCTCGTGCTTGAGCGTGAGCGCCGTCGCGAGCGTGCTGAGGTCGGCGATGCCAGCCCGCTCCCCTAGGCCGTTGACGCACGCATCCACGACGACCGCGCCTGCGTCCGCCGCGGCCAGCGCGTTCGCCACCGCCATGCCGAGGTCGTTGTGGCAGTGGGCATGGATGCCCGTGCCCGGCAGGTCCTGGCGGAGCCGCGCGACGAAGTCGTGCATGCGCAAGGGCGTCATGTGGCCGGTCGTGTCCGCGACGCTGATGCGGTCCGCCCCCGCTTCGACCGCCGCCCGCGCCACGCGCACGACGCGGCCATAGTCGCTGCGCACCGTGTCCTCGGGCGTGTAGCGCACGCGCAGCCCGTGGTCGCGCGCGTATTGGACGACGTCGGTCACGAGGGCGATGGCTTGGGCCTCGTCCTTGCGGAACTGCTGCTCCAGCCTGCGGTCCGCGACGCTGAAGAAGATGCCGACCCAGGCAACGTCGCAGGCGAGGGCGGCCTCGACATCGCTCCGCATGGCGCGCGCATGCGCCACGACCTCCGCGCGCAGGCCGAGGCGGGCAACGCTGCGCACCGCCTCCCCGATGCGCGGGCTCACGGCGGGATGGCCCGCCTCGATGTGCCGCACGCCGAGCGCGTCGAGCCGCTGCGCGATGGCGAGCTTGTCCTCGAGGCGGAACGCCACGCCCCGCGTCTGCTCCCCCTCACGCAGCGTGCTGTCCAGGATGTCGACCATGGACCTTCACTCGCCCCAGTCTTCCTGCTCCTCGGGCGCCAGGGCGAGCGTGAGGGGGGCGAGGAGCGTCACCTCGAGGTCCACGCCGCAGTCGGGGCAAGGCACAATCTCGCCTTGCATCGGAACGTTCAACCGCAGGTCGTGACCGCACTCCACGCATTCCGGCATCCGTGGTCCTCCTTCGAAGGGCCGCCATAACGTCGGGATGACCGTGATCTCGAACGCGGGCAGGATGCGCTCCGCGCCCTCGCGCTCCAGCAGGAAGGCGAAGCTCGCGCGCACCAGCTCCTCCACGGGCGCGCGGCCGTGCGTGATGCGCTGCCACGCGACCTCGGGCACGCGGACGTGGTACGTGCGCGCGCGGCTTGCCTCGCGCAGCGTGACCTCGCAGCGCCAGCCATCCATCGAGCGCTGGGCATGCACGTCGAGGTCCACTCACGGGCCCCCGTCCACGAACGCCCGCCCATCCTCGCACACGGTGAGGAACTTGCAGTCCTTGCACTGCATGCCCGGGTTGGCCGGCGCGTCCTCCATGCCCTCCAGCGCGAGCATGGCGTCGCAGCTCGCCGCGATGCGGCGCTCCACCATCGTGAGCTGCGCGTCGGTGCGCCACGTGCCTTTGGCCGTCGCATCGCCCAGGAACACGAGCTCCGCCTTCACCCGGTCCACCGGCTCGCGCGTGGCGCGCGTCGCCCACAGCACGTACGTGCCGAGCTGGAGGTCGTCGAGCAGGTCGTGGCGCATGCGGCCCGTCTTCCAGTCCGTGATGAGCAGGCCGTCGGGCCCTTCCGTGAGCAGGTCGAGGCGCAAGCGCACCATGTGCCCCTGGACCTCGAACTTCTGGAACTGCTCGTGCTGCAGGTAGCGCCGGGCCTGGTACTTCGGCCAGACCTGGGCCCAGAAGCGCTCCATCATGTCGCGCCCGTCGGTGCGCGCTTTCTCCACCTGCTCCGGGCCAAACGGCTGGCCGTTCACCGCCTCGCACAGCGTGTCCATGGGGTGGAGCACGAAGTCGCGCAGCAGCGCGTCCATGGCGCGCAAGCCGGGCTTCAGCGGGTCCTCGCGGCGGAGCGCGAACGGGATGCCGGCCTCGATGCCCTCGTGCACCGCCTGCCCCTTGACGACGTTGAACGGGCTGAGCTTGCGCAGCTTCTCCAGCCGCTCGCGTGGCACGGGGGGCTCGGGCAGCCAGGGCGCGACGCTGTCGAAGAAGAACGCGCGCTTGCACCGCGCCCATTGGTGGTGTCGGCTCACGCTCCAGCCGAACATGCGTCGCCAGTCGCCGGGGACCGCGGGCGGAGGCAGGCCGGGCAGGGTCGTGTCGGGCGACGCCACGGCTCCGCATCGCAGCTTGCACCCATCAACGCTCGCGCGCCGCATCCGATGGAGCGAGGATGCGCGGGCCGCTTGGCCGGATGGCCGCTGTGCTCGCTCACCTTGTACCCGGGCCGTGTTCGCGGCGCGCCCGCAAGGGCAAGTGTGAACCCATGGAGATCGAACGCGTCGTCAGCGGTGACCTGAACAAGAGCCTCGAGCAGTGCGTCAACGCCCTCATCGACGTCGAGCGCAAGGTCGCGCAGCTGAAGAGCGAGCTCGTGCAGACCATCCAGGCTGTGTCGGGCGCGCGCACCCAGCCCACCATCGCCGGTTGGATCGGCACCCAGGCCCCGACCTTCGGCGCGCCGCAGGTGCAGGGCTTCTACGGCACGCCCATGGCGCCCACGCACGCCCCCGGCTACGCGCCGTCGTACGCGCCGTGGTACGCGCCGAGCTACGCGCCCTCGTACGCGCCCGGCTTCGGCCCGACGCTCGCGCCCTTCGGCCTGCAGCACGCACCCGGCTACGCCTACCCGCAGAACGCGCCGCTCTTCGTGCCGACCCCGAGCCTCGGCTACCCGACGACCCCGCACACCGGCATGAGCCAGGGCTTCCTGCCCCAGGGCCTCGTGCAGCAGGGCTTCCTGCCGCAGGGCTTCAACGGCATCCAGGCCCCCATCCAGAACCACGGCTTCCTCTGGTGAGCCGCGCGCCGGGGGCCGGTGCGCCCCTGCCTTTTTCTCACACCACCACGCCGCGGTGGGACTCCTTTCCCGCGCACCGGAGTTTTTCCCTGTCGGCAGCGACGTGGACGCCTCCTCGCGACATCGCCTATCAAGAGCCTATTCTCCGAGGACCTGCG
Organism: Halobacteriales archaeon; assembly: GCA_020201485.1. Lineage (GTDB taxonomy): Archaea > Thermoplasmatota > SW-10-69-26 > JACQPN01 > JAIVGT01 > JAIVGT01. Next base: position 3,068 of record JAIVGT010000083.1, on the reverse strand, counting down.
ACCGGTCCCCCACAATGTTGATGGCCGCGACGAGCCTCTCAACGCACGTGGCTGGGGGAGCAGAGCGCAGCTTCGCGGACATCGTCCAGGACGATGAGGACCTGGACCTGGCCCGCGCGGCGTTGGCCGTCGCCCGGGACGAATACCCGAGCCTCGACGCCCAGGGTTGCCTCGACGAGCTCGACGCCCTGGCGCGCGCCGCCCGCGCCCGCATGGAGCCGGGCATGGCCCTGCGCGAGCAGGTCGTGGCCCTCAACACCTACCTTTTCCAGGAGTGCGGCTTCCGGGGGAACCTGGAGGAGTACTACGACCCGCAGAACAGCCACCTGAACAAGGTGCTGGAGCGCCGCGTCGGCATCCCCATCACGCTCAGCCTGTTGTACATCGAGGTCGCGCAGCGCATCGGCCTGCCGGTGGTGGGCGTCGGCCTGCCCGGCCACTTCGTGGTGAAGGTCGCGGGGGCGGATGAGGAGATCCTCGTCGACCCGTTCTACAAGGGCCAGCTCCTGGACCGCGCCGAGTGCCAGAAGCGGCTCGACGCCATCTACGGCGGCAAGGTCGTGCTCACCGAGCAGTTCCTGCGCGCCGTGAGCAAGCGCGAGCTGCTGTCGCGCCTCCTGTACAACCTCAAGCGCATCCACATGCGCAGCGGCGACCACCCGCGTGCCCTCGCCGTCCTCGACAAGCTCCTCGCCCTGCACCCGCACGCGTTCGAGGACATCCGCGACCGCGGCCTCGTCCGGTACAAGGCCGGCCAGTACGGCGGGGCGATGGAGGACCTGCGCCTCTACATCGACTTCCTGCCGACCGCGGAGGACGTGCCGAAGCTAAAGCACACCATCCTCCTCTGCGCGCGGCTGAGCGCGGTGCGGCCGTAGCCGAGGCTTCTTGCGCCACCCGCGCGATGGCGTCGCGTGCTCCAGCTCGCGCCCGGGCTCCTCGACCAGCTCCAGCGCGAAGCGGCGCGCGCCGCGCCCGACGAATGCTGCGGGCTCCTCGGCGGGAGCGATGGCCCGACGCGGCGCATCACCGCCGCGCGCCCGTGCCGCAACGTCGCGCGCGCGCCGGCCTCGGAGTTCACCGCGCATCCGCAGGACCAGCTCGACGCCATGCGCTCCTTCGAAGCGGCCGGCCTCGAAGCCCTGGGCATCTACCACAGCCACCCGCGCGGCCCGCCCCATCCGAGCCCGACCGATGCCGCGCGCGCCGCGTTCCCGGGCTGGACGTACGTCGTGCTCTGGCCCGGGCCTGGTTGCGGGGCATGGCGGTGGCAGCCGCCGCGCTTCGTCCCCGAGCCGATTTAGACACCTCCCAGGCTCCGAAACCTTGAAGCCTGCTCGCAGGATGGCGATTCCAGGACCATGCTGACCGCCTCCATCGCCCTCCTCGGCGCGTTCGCCGGGCTGACCATCTTCCTCGGCCTGCCCCTGGCCAGGCTCCAGGTCGCCCCGCGCATCAAGGGCGCGCTCAACGCGTTCGCGGTCGGCATCCTGCTCTTCCTGCTCGTGGAGGTCGTGGAGCACGGCTGGGGCCCGGTCGAGGACAGTGTGGCGGCCGCGGTCGCGGGCGGGAGCTGGGGCAGCGCGGCGCTCTTCGCCGGCGTGTTCGTCGCCGGCCTCCTGCTCGGCCTGCTCAGCCTGGTCTGGTTCGAGGGCCGCTACCTCCGCGGCGCGCGCGACGAGCCGGAGCCTGCCGCGGGCTCCCTGCCCCCGACACCCGCCGGGCCGGGCGTGGCCGATGCCACCCCCCGCGCCTCGACCGACGTCGCCGCCGGGCCGGGCACGTCGCAGCTCCTGGAGAGCCGCCCGCGCTCCGCCGGCCGCACCCCAGGCGTGCAGCAGGTCACGGCCCAGATGGCCCCGCGGCTGGCCATGATGATCGCCGTGGGCATCGGCCTGCACAACTTCAGCGAAGGCCTGGCCATCGGCGCGAGCGCGGCGAGCGGCGCGCTCAGCTTCGCCTTGGTCCTCGGCATCGGCTTCGCCCTGCACAACGCCACGGAGGGCTTCGGCGTGGCCGCGCCCCTCACCGGCACGAAGCCGAGCTGGCGCTTCCTCGGCACCGCCGGCCTGGTGGCGGGCGGCCCGACCTTCGTCGGCACCCTCATCGGCGCGCAGTTCACGAGCGAGGTGCTGAACGTGCTGTTCCTGAGCCTGGCCGCGGGCTCCTTGTTCTACGTCATCAAGGAGCTCCTGCAGCACGGCCGCCGGCTGGGCGAGGGGCGCGACGCCCTGCCCATGATGGCGGCGGTGGCCGGGGGCCTGCTCCTCGGCCTGGCCACGGACCTGGTCGTGAGCCTGGGCGGGGCGTGAAACCCGGCCCGGGGGGGCTCCGGCCCCGCTGGCTTTTAGATGCCCCAGCGCATGCGGAACCGTTCCCCATGCCGATCATCCGCGTCTACCGCGCCCGCACCCACGCGGGCATGGACAAGGAGTTCGAGCGCTTCCTCCTCCAGGAAGCCCTGCCGCTCATGCGCAAGCAGAACGGCTGCATCGACGTGCACCTCGGCAAGACGAAGTGGGGCGGCATGCCCGAGTTCGTCATGGTGAGCCGCTGGGACAGCATCGACAGCATCAAGCAGTTCGCCGGCCCCGACTGGCAGAGCCCGCGCATCCTGCCCGAGGAGGCGCACATGGTGAAGCAGGTCTTCTGCGACCACTACGAGGTCTTCACCGCGTAAGCGCGCTCAGCGCTTCCGGCGCAATTCCAATTCCTGCAGCGCGCGCTCCGGCGCGTCGAGCGCCACGCTCACCTCGTCGTACCAGCTCAGGCCCCGGACCAGGCGCAGCGTGAGCACGCGCGCGTCGCGCGACCCGAAGTACATGAGCCGGCGCGAGCCGGGCCCGACGAAGGTCCCGGCGCAGAACACGCCGCGCAGGTTCGTGCCGAAGCGCGCGTAGCCCCACCACGGCGGCCATCGGGGGGGTTCGAGCGCCGCGCTGGCGATGGCCGCGTACGGCACGCGCACGCGCCGCTTCGCCGCCAGGAGCACGGCCACGCCGTGGAAGCGCAGCTCGAGCGCGTCCGGGCCGAAGCTCACGGTGGGCCGGGCCATCGCTCGGCATGGG
>JAIVGT010000082.1 GCA_020201485.1 Halobacteriales archaeon | reverse complement strand
GCCGTGCCCCAGTCCACGGTCGCTAGCGCGCCGGCGTTGCAGTGCGTGAGGACGCGCGCGCCGGGCGGGAGGAGGGGCGCGCCGTGCTCGCCGATGCGCTTGCAGCGCGCGACGACGTCTTGCGTGTACCGCTGCGCCGCGCGGATCGGTGGCTCGCCGGCTGCGATGGCGCGCTCCATGTGCTCCACGGCGTGGAACAGGTCGCGGGCCGTGGGCCGCGTCGCCTTCAGCAGCTCCGCGCTTTTCGGCTCGCGCGCGCCCAGGGCCATGCCGAACGCCGCGGTGCAGCCGATGGCGGGAGCGCCCCGCACCGTCATGTCCCGGATGGCCTCCGCCACCGCGTGCACGTCGCGCAATGTGCGCACCTCGACCCGGCCGGGGAGCAGGCGCTGGTCGAGCATGCGGAGCGCGCCGGGCTCGCCGTCCTCCCACCACAGCGCGGGCAGGTCCCGAAGGTCCCCGTCCACGACGATGCGCATCGAGCCTGGCACCGCCGGCCATGGCATCAAGCCTCGGGCCCCGGCGCCCCGCCCAGGGCCGGGGCCGGCCTTCCCCCGTGGGCGGACTGGCCATCGCCCCCCAAGCACCCGGGGAAGAACCCCGGGTGCGTTCCTCGCACGATGCCTGCCCGTCCGCCGCAGCCTCCCGCCCCGGTCAGGGGCGTGGCGTGAATGGTCCAGGCCACGCTGCTGGTCTCCGCGGGCTTCGCCTTCGTGTCCGGCATCGTCTATTCCGTCGTCGGCCAGGCGGTGCGGCAGCGCGCGGTGGGCGAGGCGCACCGGCGGGCGAACTTCATGTTCGCGCTCTGGTGGTGGAGCCTGGCGGCGCTCAGCATCATCAACTTCGCCTCCGCGCTCTCGGCCGCGGCCGGCCTCGTGCCCAGCGTGCCCCTCCTCGTCGCGGTCAGCGACACGACGCTGCTCCTGCTGTGCGTCGCCCTCATGGGTCTGCTCTACTACCTGCTCTACCTCTTCACCGGCCGCGCCGGGCTCCTTGCGCCCATCGTCGCCGTGTACCTCGGCGTGTTCCTGCTCCTCCTCTGGCTCATCGCGGCCAGCGACCCCGTCGGCGTCGAGGTCGCGCGCTGGGGCACGCGCCTCACCTACGCGGACCCGCCTTCGTCCGCCCTCGGCGTCGCGCTCGCCGTGGGCCTGCTCCTGCCCCAGGCCCTCGGCGCGCTCGCCTACCTGAACCTGGCGCGTCGCCTCGAGGACCGGGCGCAGCGCACGCGGGTGGAGATGGTCTCGGTCAGCATCCTCCTCTGGTTCCTCAGCTCCCTCGCCGGCTCCGCCGCCGGCCTCGGGCAGAACGACGCGTGGCAGGTGGCGAGCCGCTGCATCAGCCTCGCCGCTTCGCTCACCATCCTCGCCGCGTACCGGCCCACGCCCTGGATGCAGCGCCACTGGGGATTGGAGACGCTGCTTCCGCGCCGGGCCTGAGCTCACGCCGGGGGGCAGGCGCACGGGTTCGCGCCGCACCGCGGGCAGCGCATGGGGTACTTCGCGAGCAGGGCGCGCTCCAGGTCCACGCCGGCCACGTTCGCCAGGCTGAGCAGCCAGGCCAGCACGTCGGCGAACTCCTCCTCTTTCGTGTGCTCGCCTTTGCCGCGCAGCGCCTGGCTCAGCTCGCCCACCTCCTCGATGAGCCAGAGGAAGGTCTGCTCCTGGCCGCGCGCCGCGTCGCGCGGGCCGTAGAGCTGCCGCATGAGCTGCTGCGCCTCGGCGATGCGCATGGCCGCGCAACGGGCGCGCCCCGGAAAAACCGCGCGGTCGCGCGGGATGACAGCGCGTGGCATGGCCGGACGTTGTGCCCGCGAAGTTCTTGCCGGGGCGGAGCGTAGCCGGCGCGTGGTGGACCGGCTCCTCGTGGACGCGGCGGTCGACCTCGCCGTGGCGGTCCTCTACGCCTACGTCGGGCTGCGCCTGGCCCGGCGGCCGGTGCCGGAGGAGGCCGCCCCGGCGCAGCGCATGTTCTCCCTGTGGTGGTTCGCCCTGGCCGCGACCGGCCTCGTGGCGGGCGCGCTGAGCCTGGCCGCGTGGCAAGGCGCGCGCGACCCCGGCCTGTTCACCTACCTCGGCCTCCTGTCCACCGCGACGTTCTGCCTCGCCATGCTCGGCCTGGTGGACTACCTCGTGTTCCTGTTCACGGGCAAGGAGCCGCGCGCCGCGCTCGCCGTGCTGTACTGCGGGTATTTCGCCCTGGTGGCGTGGACCGCGCTCACCCACCACGCGGGGGCGCTCGACGCGAGCGGCTGGCGTCCCGTGCTGCGCACCGGGGAGCCGACGGCGTTCGTGCCCCTCGTCCTCGGCCTGGTCCTGCTCTTCCTGCCGCAGGTGGGCGGTGCGCTGGCCTACCTGACGCTGTACCGCAAGGTCGAGGCCGCGGAGCAACGCTACCGCATCGTGCTGGTCAGCGGGAGCATCCTGCTCTGGAGCGCCGGTGTCGTGGTCATCTCGCAGCCCGAGTTGTTCCCGAGCGACGCGCTGCAGCTCGCGGGACGTGCCATCGTCCTCGCGAGCGCCGTGAGCATCCTCGCCGCGTACCAGCCGCCGGGCTGGGCGCGCAAGCGCTGGGAACCGGCCTGAGCTCAGCGCCGGCGCGGCGGGGGCGGCGGGCCGGGCTCCATGCCGGCCAGCTCGTCCTCCCCGGGCGGGCCCTCCGCCTCGGCCTCGGCCACGACCTGCAGCGCGGCGGCGCGCGCATCGCGCGCGACGGCGAGCGCTTCGTCCACGGTCCGGCCGACGGCGATGCTGCCCCGGCCCTTGAGCACGACGTACTGGCTCTTGCGCAGCGCCTTGAGCGTCTCGACCGCGACCTCGATGTTCCCGGCGTTCTTCCCTTCCTTCGTCTCCGGGAACATCCGCGTCGCCTCCTGCACCTCGAGGACGAGCGGGTCGCGGATGTGCACGATGCCGCCGACCTCCTCGCGGTTGCTGAAGATGAGCCAGTGCACGCCCGCCTCCGGTGCGGGCTCGGCGCGGCCCATGAGCAGGCAGCGGTTCTTCTGCCCGTCGTAGTCCACGATCTCGACGAAGTCCGTGTCCTTCAGGGCGGCGAGCTGCGAGCCCTGGATGTTGATGATGACGCGCTTGCCGTACCGCGCGCTGACCATGCCCGGGCCGTCGCACATCTCGTCCGCGGCGAGCTGCTTCGCCACCTCCCGGAGCTTCGGGATGAGCGGGTTCTGGCTCGTTTCCGTGCCGACGAAGAAGGTGCGGAGGCTCCTGCGCGCGAGCTCCTCGGGCATGCGGTGCGACCTTGTCCGCGCACAGCGCCTCGGGTTACTTAACCCTATCCCCCAGCGCGGGGCAGGCGCGAGCGGCTGCCTGCGGCGCGATGCGCCAAGGCCCGGGCGGGCGCGAGGGCCGGCCGCGAAACCCCTAAGAAGGCCCGCGGCGATGGTCGCGCGTCATGGCCGGCGTGCGCTGCTCGCAGTGCGGGAAGGAGGAGGTCCTGCCCTTCCGCTGCACGCTGTGCAGCCAGCCGCACTGCCTCGACCACCGCCTGCCGGAGAACCACGGCTGCCAGGGCCTGAGCGACTGGCGCGTGCGCAGCCGGGACGAGCGCGTGGTCGCCGTGCCCGAGCAGGAGCGGGAGCGCATCCGCGTGCGCGTGCGAGGTTCCTCGGCCGCCAGCCCGGGCGGCCGCGTCCTGGCCTTCTTCCGCCGCAGCACGACGAACCTCCTGCTCGCCGTCATCCTCCTCGGCTTCCTCGTGCAGTGGCTGGGCGGCGCGCTGCTCGGCGAGGCGACGGGCGTCGGGGCGGGCGCGGGCATCCAGCAGATGACGTGCTGGATGAGCGTGGGCACGTGCGGCAGCGAGCCGCTCGCGCAGTCCCTGCTCACGCGGCCGTGGACGCCGGTCACGGCGCTCTTCGCGCACGCCGGGCCGGTGCACCTGTTCTTCAACGCGCTGTTCCTCTACTTCATCGGCCACGCGCTGGAGGCGCGCATCGGCGGGCGCAAGCTCCTCGGGCTGTTCCTGGCGACGGGCGTGCTGTCCGGGCTCGTGCAGGTCGCGGTCTTCCCCGGCCTGGCCCTGGGCGCGAGCGGCGGCCTCATGGGCCTGCTCGGCGTGCTCACCATCCTCGCGCCGACGATGCAGGTCATCTTCTACTTCTTCCCCGTGCCGCTCTACATCATGACGGTGTTCATCGCCGTGCTGGACATCGCCGGCGTGTTCGGGGCCTCGCCCGGCATCGCCAACGCGGCGCACCTCGTCGGGCTGGCGCTCGGCCTGGCCTATGGCTATCGCCTGCGGCGGCGGGGCGTGCTGCCCCGCATCGCCAACCCCTGGGCGTTCTCGCGCCGCTTGTGAGCGGCTCACAGCCCGAGCAGGCCGACGCCGAGCAGGCCGCGCTTCGCGCCGGGCGGGTGGGGCCGCGGGTGCGCGGGGAACAACGGGCTGGCGTGGCCCGGCGGCGGGGCCGCGGGTTCGGCCGTGGCGTTCCCGCCCGACGCGGGCAGCCCTGCGGGCTCGGCCGTGGCGTTCCCGCCCGGCCCGGGCAGCCCTGCGGGCGTCGCCGCTGGGGTCTGCGCCGTGCTCGTGCCCGCGGGCAGCGCGCCCAGGCCCTGCACGCGGAACACCACGAAGGCGCCGCCGTGCGACGGCCTCGATTCCGCAGCGACGCTGACCACGACCTCCATATGGCCGTCGCGGTCCAGGTCGCCCAGCTCCGGGCCGCGCATCGTCTTCCACGGCCAGGTGCTCCAGTGCTCGCGCGGCGCGCCGCTGGCCGCGTCCAGGACCCACACGCCATCGTGGCCTTGGTCCACGCCGTTCACGAGCATCTCCAGCTTGCCGTCGCCGTCCAGGTCCGCGGCCGCGATGTCGTCGTTGCTCCAGTAGTTCTCCACGTCGCGGTGCCAGAGCTCCTTGCCCGCGGCGCTGAAGGCGAAGGCGTGGCTCGTGGGCAGCACTTCCCAGTTGCCCGGCTTGTGCCCGATCGTGTTCCAGTCGAAGCCCAGCACCTCCTTGCTCCCGTCGCCGTCGACGTCGGCCGCGACGAGGTGCGTGTAGCTCAACGGGTTCGCCCAAGCGGGCCGCTGCTCCCAGCGCAGGGTGCCGTCGTGGTTCAGGGCGACGATGGCCATG
>JAIVGT010000081.1 GCA_020201485.1 Halobacteriales archaeon | reverse complement strand
GGGCGCGGGGAGCTGCTCCGTGGCCACGCGCCGCGCAAGGCCTGGCGCGCCATGAGGCTTTCCTTGCGCGCATCCGGCAAGTCTTTTGGCGCGGGCCGCCGGTCCGCGCCCGTGCGGCGCGCCCTCGCGTTCGTCCTCCTCGGCCTCGCCCTCCCGCTCGCCATCGTCGCCCTCGGCGTGTTCGTGCGCCCCGACGTCTTCTACGACCACTTCCTCTGGGAGCACCTGTGGGGGAGCGCGGTGGCGGACGCGGGGCAGACCGGCCGCGCCACGTGGCACGGCATCAGCGTCACCGACGACTACACCCTCGTCGCCGAGGCCGTGTACGGCATCCTCCTCGCCGTCGCACTCTACGGCATCTACCGCCACGTCATCCAGCGTTTCGGCGTCAAGGTCGATGCCTGGTTCATCGGCAGCATCGTGCCCTTCATCCTCTTCGGCCCGGTCACGCGCACCTTGGAGGACGCGAGCGCGTTCTGCATGCGCGGCACGGTGGGCTTCGGCTGCACGCCCACGCCGTTCTCCTACCTGTTCATCAGCCCGTTCCTGTACGCGCAGATCGCCGTGTACGTCCTCGTGTTCATGGTCCTCGGCGCGCTCATGGACCGCAGCACGGCGGCGCGCCGGGTGAAGCTCGCCACGTTCGCCGGCGTCCTCGGCGCAGCCGCGGGCATGTACGGCCTGGTCTGGAGCCAGATGGGCGACCAGTTCACCGCCCTCGCCCACCCCGCGGTCGTCCTCGGCTCGTGCGTCCTCGGTGTGGGCGTCTATTGGCTCATGGACAAGCGCGGCTTGCCCGGCCCGCAGCGCTGCATCGCCGGCGGCGGCATCGCCTTCCTCCTGCCCGGCCTCTGGCTCATCGGCACGTGGCTCGCCGGGCACCCCTGGGCCGACCTCATCAACGGCCGGCTCTACACCGAGGCCACGCCCTACGTCCTCGGCCTGCCCCTGCTCACCGTCGTCGTGGTCTACGCCGCCGGCCGCATCGCGCAGCGCGGCAACCCCGACCTCGCCGCCTACACCGTGCCCGTGAACCTCGGCATGCTCTACGGGCACATGCTCGACGGTTTCGCCAGCTTCATCGCCATCTGCAGCGACGGGGGGAGCTGCACGGGCGCGCGCTTCCTCGGCCTCGACCTGCCGAGCTACGGCGAGAAGCACCCGGTGAGCAACCTGCTCCTCGGCCTGGGCAACGGCTGGGCCTTCCCCGTCATCAAGCTCGGCCTCGTGCTCATGATCATCTACGTCCTCGACGTCGAATACCGCAAGGACCTGCAGCGCGAGCCGAACCTGAGCGGCCTGGTCAAGCTGGCCATCATCGTGCTCGGCCTGGCCCCCGGGCTGCGCGACTACCTGCGGCTCGCCATGGGCACGTGAGCGCGGAGCGCGCGGCGCTGCCGCTCATCCGACGGTCGCGTCCACGTACGCCACGTGCACGAACAGCGTCGGGCTGGCCTGCAGGATGCTGCCCGTGACCGCGTACGCGTTGCCCGTGGCCAGCGTGCTCGTCACGTGCAGGGTGTACTTGCCCGGTGGCGCGCTGGGCAGCTGGTGCGTGCAGCCGGCGGTGGCCTGCGTCGGGTCGGCGGGCGGGAAGGCCACGTCGCAGGTGTCGATGGCGTTCCCGTCCGCGAGAAGCTGGAACGTGACCTGGCCCACGGGCGGGATGGGCACGAGGCCGCCGGCCGCGTTCTGCATCGTGTACGTGACGTTGATGCGCGCCGGCTGCGAGCCGTTCACGGTCGCGACGTCCTTCGTCTCGTCCGTGCCGGCGGTGGGCACCGTGCCCTGGACGTTGATGCTCGTGTTCGCCGGGGCTCCCGCCGCCACGCTCTGGATGTTGAGGTAGACCTGCCGGCCCTGGAGGAAGCGCGCGTCGTCCGGCTTCGCCGGGTCGTAGGGCCCGCTGCCGGCCGCGTTCGTGACCTTGTGCGTGGAGGGGTCGCGCACCGGCGTGTCCGTGACCATGTAGTGGAGCGCGAAGCTCTGGCCGCCGCCCGCCGGGTCGCTCATGAGCGCGCCGTCGACGCTGACCGTGCCCGTGCCCCAGCCGGCGCTCAGTGCGTGCAGCGTGGGGAGCAGCGTGTCGCCGTTGCCGCTCGCGCCGTGTTCCTGGAAGTTGCTGCGCACGCCGCCCTCCTGGAACGGCCGGAGCTGCCCGAAGTGGGTGAAGCCCACGGCCCAGGTGTGGTTCTGGAAGGTGAAGTTGAACACGCCCGTGCCCGTGTCCCTCGCCGCGTCCACGGTGATGTCGGCAGCCCCTTGCCCGGGGACCCCGGTCAGGCCCTCGTAGTCGTAGCCGAGGAAGGCGACCGGGTTCGTGCCGTGCGCCCGGAACAGCGCGCCGTTGTCCGCCTGGATGCAGCCCGCGGCGAGGAGGACGAGCGCGGCGAGGGCGAGCTGCCTCATGCCCGCACCTCCACCGTGTCCTCGCGGCCCGGGCCGATGCCGACGAGGCGGATGGGCACGTGGAGCTGCTTGTGCACGAAGTCCAGGTACTCCTGCGCCGGGCTGGGCAGCTCCGCCAGGCCGCGCTGCACGATGCGGCGCGTGTCGGCCTCGCTCAGCTTCGCGAAGCCGCGGAACTCCTGGTACACGGGCGTGCAGCGCTCGAGCTGGTCGGCGCGGGCCGGGGGCGCGCGCAGCTCCTGCCCGTCGAGGGTGTAGTGCGTGGCGACCTTCAGCTTGTGCATGCCGCCGAGCACGTCGAGCTTCGTGATGCACAGCCCGGTGAAGCCGTTGAGGCGCGTGGCGTAGCGGAGGAGGACGAGGTCGAGCCAGCCGCAGCGCCGCTTGCGCCCGGTGGTCGTGCCGAACTCCTTGCCGGCGCTCGCCAGGTATTCGCCGTCCGCGTCCTTCAGCTCCGTCGGGAACGGGCCGAGGCCGACGCGCGTCGCGTACGCCTTGCACACCGCCCACACGTCGCGGATGGCGCTCGGCGGCAACCCGGTCCCGGTGCACGCCCCGCCGGCGGTCGTGCTGCTGCTCGTGACGAAGGGGTACGTCCCATGGTCGATGTCGAGGAGCGTGCCCTGCGCCCCTTCGAGGAGGAGGTGCTGGCCCTGCTCGTGCAGGTCCTGGAGGAGGGTGGTCGTGTCCGCGACGAAGGGCCGCAGGCGCTCGCCGTACGCCAGCGTGTTGCGCAGCATGGCCTCGCCGTCGATGACCTGGCCGCTGCCCAGGGCGCGCAGGATGCCCTGCTTCACCGGGAGGTGGTCGCGCACGTGCGCGCGCAGCGCCTCGGGGTCCACGAGCTCGGCCATGCGCAGCCCGTCGCGCGCCGCCTTGTCCGCGTACGTGGGGCCGATGCCGCGCTTCGTGCTGCCCACGGCGCTCCGGCCGTCCTCGCGCGCGCCGTCGAGGAGGGTGTGCCAGGGGAGGATGACGTGCGCCCGGTCGCTGATGGTGAGGTTGCGCACGGCGTGGCCCTTCTGCGCGAGCTTCTCCAGCTCGCCGAGGAGCACGCCCGGGTCGATGACGACGCCGTTGCCGATGACGGCGCGCTTGTCCGGGTGGAGCACGCCTGCGGGCAGGTGGTGGAGCTTGAACTCCTCGCCCCGGATGAGGATGGTGTGCCCGGCGTTGTTGCCGCCCTGGTAGCGCACGACGGCGTCGCTGCGCTGCGCGAGCACGTCGGTGACCTTGCCCTTGCCTTCGTCGCCCCATTGCGCTCCGACGATGACCGTGGCGGGCATGACGCGCGGGCAACGCGGAGGGCCCACTTATCCGTTGCTGGGCCATCGCCGCGCGACGGCACCTATTTATCTCGCTTCCCCGGTGGCGAACCGGTCCCATGAACGACCTCGCGCTGCGCGTGGCCGCCCTCGCCGTGTTCCTCGGCGTCCTCGGCGGCAGCTTCTACGCCGCGGAGAAGGCCTTCGGGCACGCGCCCGGCCCGGGCGGCGTGCCGGGGAGCGGCGGCGGCATCGCGTTGGCCGCGGCCGAGCCCGCGCTCAGCGCCGCGCCCGGCACGCAGGTCACGTTCCCGGTGACGGTGCGCAACGCCGGCACCGACGACGCGCAGGTGCAGCTCAGCGCGCCCCGCGCCACGGTCACCCCGGCCAACCTCGCGCTGCGCAGCGGCGAGGCGAAGGGCGCCTGGGTCACGGTCAGCGTCCCGGGCGATGCGCCGCTGGGCGCGCAGCGTGTGCCCGTCGTCGCGAGCGCGAACGGCAGGAACGTCACCGTCGCCCTCAGCCTGACCGTGCTCGGCCCCGGCCCGGGCGCGGCCATCGGCGACACGGTGCAAGCCGACTACGTGGGCCGCTTCGACAACGGGACCCTCTTCGACACGAGCGTTCAGGGCGTGGGCGAGGCCCCTTTCGACAAGCCCGCCGGCTTCACGAAGCCGCAATGGGCCCCGCTCCGCCTCCAGCTCGGCGACAGCGCCGGGACCATCACCGGATTCTGGCGGGGCATGCTCGGCATGCAGCAAGGGCAGACGAGGAGCCTGCACCTGGACCCGGCCGACGCCTACGGCAACGCCACGCAGCGCCTCGACGTGCCGCGCACCCAGGAGGTGCCTCGCCTGAGCCAGGTGTTCCAGCGCGTGCAGCACGTCCCCCGCGCGGCGCTCCAGGCGTACATCAACGGCTCCAGCCAGGTGGGGGACGCCATCCACGTGCCCGACCCGCAGGGCAACAACCGCACGTACCGCATCGAGGAGCTGGATGCGGCGAACGCCACGCTGCGCTGGCAGGTGGGCGTCGGCGACGGCTTCACCGTGTACCCGGCCTGGCCTGGGCAGAGCCGCGCCGCGGTCGTCACGAACGACACCGCGCAGTTCCGCACCGAGCCCTTGGACCGGAACCAGAGCCTGACCTGGTACCCGTTCTGGCCGAACGCCACGCGCGTCACGGCGATGAACGACACCACCATCCTGCTCACGCACAGCCCGCAGGTGGGCGCGACGTTCGCACTGCCGAACCGGAGCGGGCCGGCCAGCCGGGCCACCATCGCCGAGGTCACGCCCACCACCATCGCCGTCGAGGCCCCGAACGAGCATCCGCTCGCGGGCAAGGCGCTGAACTTCGACGTCACGGTGCGGACGCTGACGAAGGCCAGCTAGGCGCGCCGCAGCGGGTCGTGCGCATCCCCCGTGCCCTTCGAGGC
>JAIVGT010000080.1 GCA_020201485.1 Halobacteriales archaeon | reverse complement strand
CTGGATGGGCTCGTGCGCCAGGTAGCGCTCCGTGTCCTCGAACCACGTCAGGCTCACCTGCGCCGCGCGCTGGAAGCTCTCCACCTGCGGCCGGCGCGTCGCCTCGTACTGCGCCAGGGCGTGCGGGACGCTGCGCGCGTCGTGCAGGGCCTGGACGAGGGCCTGCGCGTCCTCCATGGCCAGCTTCGTCCCGCTGCCGATGCTGAAATGCGTCGTGTGCGCCGCGTCGCCCAGGAGCGCGACGTTGCCGGCGTGCCAGCGCGCGCAGCGGATGATGGGGAACTGCCGCCACAGGGAGCGGTTCTTCGTCAAGCCATGGCCATGCAGCTCCTCGCGGAACAGGCGCTCGCAGAAGGCGACGGTGTCGTCCTCGCTCGCCTTGTCCATGCCCGCCTTGCGCCACGTGGCCTCGGTCGCCTCGACGATGAACGTGCTGTGCCCCTCGTCGTAGCGGTACGCATGCACGCGCCACAGGCCGTGCTCCGTCTCCTTGAAGTGGAACGTGAACGCGGGGAAGGGGTAGGTCGTGCCCAGCCAGACGAAGCGGTTCGGCCGGAGCTCGATGCTCGGCTGGAGCTCCTTCTCCAGGAGCGGGCGCACCGTGCTGTTCGCCCCATCCGCCGCGACGATGAGGTCGCTGTCCCCGAACGGCTCCAGGGAGCGCACCTCGCGCTGGGCCTCGATGCGCGCCCCGAGGTCGCGCGCGCGCCGGCCGAGGATCTCCAGCAGGACCTTGCGCGAGATGCCGCTGAAGCCGTGCCCCGTGCTGCGCAGGACCTGGCCCCGGATGTGGATGTCGATGTCGTCCCAGTGCGCGCTCCGCGCCTCGATCTCGGCGAAGGTCTGCGGGTCGAGGGCTTCGAGGGTCTCGCGCGCCGCGTCGCTCAGGACCACGCCGAAGCCGAAGGTGTCGTCGAGCTTGTTGCGCTCCAGCACCGTGACGTCGTGCGTCGGGTCGGCCTTCTTCAGGAGGATGGCCGCGTACAGGCCGCCCGGGCCAGCGCCGATGATGGTGGCCTTCAACAAAGGGCGAGCGTCCGGGCGGGCTTAAGCGTTGCCGGCGGCGCGCAAAAGGGGCTCAGCGCGCAGCCGCCGGTCCCGGACCTTCAGCCCTCCGACGCGGGCGAGCGGCGCGCTCCTCGCCATGACCCGGCATCGGCCATTGGCTGCTCCGGCGGGGCCCGCCGAGGCGAGGCGTGCTCCGCTCCGCGCGCCCTGCACAGCAGGGATTTATGCCGGATGCGACGGGTCGGGGCGCGTGGCGTTGGCGCTCGACGAAGTCCTCGTCGGCATGGACGTCCTCGTCTTCGCGGGCATGTGGGCCCTGGCCGCGCTCCTCTTGCGCCTCGACTTCGCGAGCCGCGTCCACCGCACGTTCGCCCTCTACCTCGTCGTCCGCGGCACGTTCCAGGGCATCCAGGTCGTGCAGGCGTTCCTGCCGGGCTTCGCGGATTGGGGCAACCGCGTCGGCGGCTACTACAGCCTGGCCGTGCCCTTCGCCCTGCTCGCCGTCGCCGCGGCCCTCTTCGCCGAGCGCGGGGGCAAGCCGGGGGCGGCGCGCCTCGTCGCCCCGGTCCTCCTCCTCGGCGCCGCGGCCGAGGCGTGGTACGCGCTCGACCACACGGCCTACCGCGCCTTCGTGGACGGCACGTTCGTCGCCGGCCCGCTCTATCCTCTCGCCGGCTTCCGCCTCTTCGCCGCGGCCGCCATCGGGGCCGGCCTCCTCCTCGCCGCATCCCGGCAGGCGGCGGGGAGCGCGCGGATGGGGCTGCAGGTCGTGGGCATCGCGTTCCTGCTCGAGCCCGTCGAGGTCGGCGTCGGCGAGCTCGTCCCGCGCATCGCCCCCGGTTCGCCGCTCCCGGCAGCCGGGCCAGGGCCGAACGCCGTCTGGCCGCAGCTCGCCGGGCAGTTCACGGCCGCCGGCCTCCTGGTCGCCCTCGTCGCGGCCTGGTTCCTGCTCCAGGAGGCCCGCCGGGGCCCGGCGCCGCGCGTCGGCAGCGCCGGCTTGGTCCTCGTCGCGGGCGCCGCGCTGGCGTGGTTCGTGTCGCCCGCCGGGGGCTTCGTCATCGCAGCGCTCGCCATCCCGCTGCTCGTGACGTACGCGCTCGTCCGGCACCGCTTCCTCGACATCGACCTCCAGCTGAAGCGCTCGGTGCGCGTCGGGACCGTCGCCGTGGTGTTCGTCGTCGCGTACCTCATCGTCGGGCTCACCGTGCGCAGCGTGCTCCCGCCGCAGGAGGGCGAGCTCGTGGCGTTCGTCGGCCCCGCGGCGCTCCTCCTCTTCATCGGCCCCCTGCAGCGCGTCGGCGGCCAGGTCGCGGACGCGGTCTTCCCCGGCGTCGAGCCCACGGAGGCCTACCTGCGCGAGCGCCGGCGCGAGGTGTACGCCGCGGCGTTGGAGCACGCCCTCGACGCGGGCGGCGAGGTGCGCGCCTCGCAGGCGGCACGGCTCGCCACGCTGCGCGCGCAGCTCCGCCTGGCCGAGGCGGAGCACGCCGAGGCCCTGGCCCTGGCACGCGCGAGCGCGGCCCGCGTGACCCTCGTCGCGGGCGGCGTGTTCCTCGACCGGTACCACGTGGTCCGCCCTCTCGGCCGCGGGTCCTCGGGCGAGGTCTGGCTCGCGCGCGACGCGGCGCACGCGCGTGACGTGGCCATCAAGCGCCTGACGGGCGAGCGCGGCCGCGACGCCGAGGCCCTGCGCCGGTTCCGCCGCGAGGCCGACCTCGCGTCGTCGGTGCGGCACCCGAACGTCGTGGCCGTGCACGGCGTGGAGGAGGCGGGTGAGGACGTGTACCTCGTCATGGAGTACGCGCCGGGCGGGAGCCTCGCCGAGCGGCTGAAAGCCGGGCCGATGGGCGAGGCGGAAGCCCTCGCCGTGGCGCGCGACGTGCTGGCCGGGCTGGCGGCGTTCCACGCCCAAGGCCTGGTGCACCGCGACGTGAAGCCGAGCAACGTGCTCCGCGACGCGGCGGGCAACGCGAAGCTGTGCGACTTCAGCCTGGCCCGCGAGGCGGTGAGCGGCGCGACGGTGGCCGCGAGCGCGCACGCCGGCCGGGGCGACGGCACCCTCGCCTACATGGCTCCCGAGCAGGCGCGCGGCGAGGCGGTGACCGCGCGCAGCGACCTCTACGGCGCGGGCGCGACGCTGTACGAGATGCTCGCGGGCCATGCGCCCATCGGCGTCGAGGGGCTGAGCGAGTTCGAGGCCCGGCTGCGCGTCACGCGCGACCCGCCGAAGCTCCCCATCCTGGACGTCTCGCCTGCGACGAACGCCGTCCTCGCGCGCGCGCTCGCCAAGGACCCGCGCCGGCGCTTCGCGACCGCGGGGGAGATGGCCGACGCGCTCGTCACTCGCGCCGGAACACGAGCAGGCTCCGGCCGACGCCGATGACGTCGCCGGGCACGAGGCGCGCCCGCTCGCCTTTTGCCAAGCGGCGCCAGTTGAGCCACGTCCCGTTGCGGCTGCTGCGCAGGTCCACGAGGGCGTACCCGTCGGGCTCCGGCAGCACCTCGCTGTTCTCCAGGCTCACGTACGGGTCGTAGTCGAGGCTCACGTGCAGCCCGGGCTTGCGGCCGAGGACCCAGCCGCGCTCGCCCTTCAGGTCGGGCCGGCGCAGCGGGAAGGCCTTGCCCTCGATGAGGCCGTGGACGAGGACGAGCTTCGGCCCCGGCTCCATGCTCGGCCCCGCCCCCGGGCCGGCCTCGATGGTCGCGTCGCGTCCCGCCGGAGCGCCGACGACCGTCGTGCCGACCTTGCGGAACTCCTCCATGACCTGGTACAGCCGCGGGCCGTTCACCATGTAGTGCCGCCGGCCCTTCTCCGCGCCCTCGACCTCGGATGCAGGAGCTCGAGGCGGTTGCTGTTCGCGAGGGCGAGGAAGTACTCCTCGAGCTGCTCGTAGTCCAGCGCCTCTTCGGCCACGCCGAGCCGATGCGCCGGGGCCTCCTTAGGCTTTCCAAGGAAGGGGCTGAAGGCCACGGCCTGAGAGCGGCCCAAACGGCTCATGAAACCCTGCAGGACCCTGCGCGCCTCGGCATGCAGCTAGCTGCAACGCTTCATGTGCACCCCCCCGGCTGGCCGGGCAACGAGGAGCCCACGAGGATGTCGCACGCGACCAGGGAGAGCAACAGGATGAGCACCTTCGGCTGGATCGTGGTCGTTTTCGTCGCAGGAGCCGCCGCTCTGTTGGCCGCGGGCCTCGCCGAGGCAGCGACCCAAGTGCCTGCCGCGCCGGAGGGCCGCGTCACGACCGACACGACGTGGACGCTCGAAGGCAGCCCCTACATCGTCACGGCCACCTCGGCCACGTTCTTCCACGGGGACAACGTCCACCCCGGGCCCAACCTCATCATCGAGCCCGGCGTCGTCGTGGAGTTCACGCAAGGCACGAGCCTCCTGTGCGGGGCCGGAGCCAGCATCCACGCCGTCGGCACGGCACAGAGCCCCATCCTCTTCACGAGCGCCGCGACGACGAAGCACGCAGGAGACTGGGGGCGCATCGAAGAAAGCTTCGAAGCGACGCCCTGCACGATGCACTTCGAGAACGTGACCATCGAGTACGCAGGCGATCATGGAAACAATCCCGCCGTCCAGGGACCGCCAGCGATCAACGACAACGACGCCGCGGACTTCGTCCTCAAGAACAGCGTGGTCCGCCACAACGGGGGGCGCGGCGTCAGCCTCGTCGGCCCGATCGGCGCGGTACCCGTCATCGAGGGCTCCGAGATCTACGACAACAGCCTCGATGGGATCAGCTTCCCTGGTGGCACGTCGTACGAGATCCGCGGCAACTACGTCCACGACAACGGCGGGGTCGGCATCGTCGCCCTCGGGCGCGGAGGCGCGGTCACCGGCAACGTCCTCGCCAGGAATCAACTCCCGCTGCGCATGACGACCGGCGCGCACCCTCTCGACAACGTCTACGACGGCAACGCCCGCAACGAGATCGAGGTCGTCGAGGTCAGCTTCCTGCAGGGCTCCACCTTGTGGCAGCGCAACCTGGACAGCAGCGGCGCGCTCATCGTGTACCACGTCACGACCAGCTTCCAGATCCCCGACGGCACGAGCCTGACCATCGAGCCAGGCAACGTCCTCAAGTTCGCGGGCGGCTCGCTGCTGGTCGCAGGAGGGCTCGATGCGCGCGGGACGGCCGAGTCGCCCATCCTCTGGACGAGCGACAAGGCGAGCCCGCAGCCGGGGGATTGGAGCTACGTCTTCATCTTCTCCACGGCGAACGCCCAGATGGCGAACTTCACCATCGAGTACGCGGGGGCGGCGGGCGTGTCGCTCGTCACGGACGCGCCCTTGGACATCGCGGATTGCACCATCCGCTTCGGCGCAGGCACGGGGCTCGACATCCGAGAACGGTTCACGATGCGCAACTGCGACGTCCACCACCATGCCCAGCACGGGCTGCTGACCCAAAGCGCGACCGGCATCGTGGACGTCCGCGACTCGTCGATCCACGACAACGGCGGGACCGGCATCCTCACCAGCGCCCCGGGCGGACACTTCGAAAGGAACGCCATCGCCCGCAACGCGCTGCCCGTCCACATGAACCCGAACACCGACCTCGCGCGGTCGAACACCTTCGACGGCAACACGCTGAACGAGATCCAAGTGGGCTCGAATCCGGACCGCGTTTACGGTTCCCGCAGCTGGCCCCGCTTCGCGGACGCTTCGACCGGAGCGGTCCTCCCGTACCACGTCGTCCACGCGAGCGAGGGCGTCGTCGAGGTCTTCGGGAGCCTCACCATCGAGCCGGGGAACATCATCACGTTCCAGGGCACGGGGTTCATCGCCGTTGGTGGGCTGAGCGCGGTCGGGACCGCCGAGCACCCCATCCTCTTCACGAGCGACCGGCTGGAAAAGGCGCCCGGGCAATGGCGCGGCATCACCGTCAGCAACGGCGTCTCGGAGCCGCTCACGCGCCTGGAGAACGTCACCCTGGAATACGCCGGCGGCGACGCGGCCGTGTACGCCTTCCGCAGCTCCGCGCTCTTGAGGAACTGCGTCCTGCAGCACAACACGCGCGGGGTCTACAACATCGACGGCCAGTACAACGGAGCAAGCGCGCTCGTCCGGGTCGAGGGCTGCACGATCCGCGACAACCACGAGGGCCTCAGGATCGAAGCGGGCCCCACGCTCCTGCGCGGCAACCGCATCGTCGGCAACGATGTCGGGGTGTTCGCGAATGGCGGGCCGCCCTCGCTGCGGGCAGACAACAACGTATTCGACAACGCCGTGAACGCCCTTGACACCGCGGGGAACTCCTATTTCGTCCCCAAGGCGCCCGCGCCGGGCGGCAACATCATCGGGAACCCCTTCTTCGGGGGCAACGCCTGGAGCGACTACCAAGGCGAGGACTGCGACGGCGACGGCCTCGGTGACACCTTGCTGCCCTACCGCACGCAGGGCTCCGGCGTGGACTTCCACCCGCTCGTCGCCATCGGGCACGACATCGTTCCGCCCGTGAGCACCTCCGCCCTCGACGGCACCCTCGGCAAGGCCGGCTGGTGGCGCAGCGCGGTCGCGGTCACGCTCAACGCGACGGACGACCTGTGCGGCGTGCGCGGCATCCACTACCGCATCGACGGCGGCGACCCGCGGACCTACAACGGCACCTTCAACATCGAGGGCGACGGTGTGCACACCCTCGCCTTCTGGGCCGAGGACCGCGCCGACAACGTCGAAGCGGCGCACCTCGTCCAAGCCCGCATCGACACGACGCCACCCACGGTCCGCATCACCGACCCGCTCCGCGGCAACGTGTACGTCAACGACATCGGACTTCCCCTCGTGGTGCGGGACGCTTGCCCCGGCACTCCTGCCGCTGCGGCCTGCGCCGGGGTCCCCTTCGACGTGCTCGCGCGCGACTGCCCCCAAGTGGTGCCGGCGGCAACCTGCCCGCTCCTGCCCTTCGACGGCGTGTTCCCCGTGACGGTGCTCCTCGGCACCAAGACGCTGGGCGCGGAAGCGCGGGACGCGACGTCGGGCGTCGTGACGGTCACCTTCCGCGTGGATGCTCGCACCATCGGCGAGGACACGGCGGCGCCCTTCAACGTGGCGTGGGACACGACGCACGAGGCGCTGGCGCGGCACGAGGTCGTCGCCGTCGCCGAGGACGCAGCGGGCAACCGCGCCGTGAGCGTTCCGGAGCGGCCGATCACGGTGCCCCTCGACGCGGCGGTCCTGCTCCAAGGCGTGCGCGGCATCGCCGATGGCGTGCAACCCGCAGAGGTCTGCCGGGGACTGGCCGCGCTCGGACACCTCCCGTCGGAGAGGTGCGGTGCGCTCGCGGCGCCGCCCCTGCTGCGTTCACCGGTGGACGGAGCGCCCCCGCCCCTCCTCGGCCCGGAGGCAGCTTCCGGGGCCGCGAGCTTCGCTGGAACAGCGAGCCCGCGCGGACGCGCGGCCTGACCTCGCGGTCACGAGCGCCCTCGCGGAACAACGGCACGCGGCAAGAAGACCGTCGGACCGACCCCCGGCTTCACGCCGGGGCCGGTCGGAAGGGCGAGCAGTTCGATGCGCTGCGTGCCGGAGGCGCGTCGCTCCTCCACGATCTGGAGGCAGCCGCCGCGGGACAGGCCGGCTCCCTTTTAGGTCGCGCCCATCACGCTCTTCCCGATGATGTCCCGCAGCACCTCGCTCGTGCCCTCGTAGATGCGCAGCGCGCGCACCTCGCGGTACAAGCGCTCCACGACGCTGCCCGCGACCTGCCCGCTGCCACCGTGCACCTGCATCGCGAGGTCCACGATGCGCTGCGCGGCTTCGGTGGCGAACAGCTTCGCCTCGGCGCCTTCGAGCGTGATGCGCTCCTCGCCGCGGTCCTTCAGCCACGCCGCGCGGTACGTGAGCAGGCGCGCGGCATGCAGGTCCGTCGCGGCCTCGGCGAGCTTCCACCGCAGGCCCTGGTTCTGCCCGATGGGCTGGCCGAACTGCTTGCGCGTGCGGGCACGCGTGAGGGCCTCGTCGAGCGCGCGCCCCGCCATGCCGCACGCCGCGGCGGCGACGGTGGGCCGCATGCGGTCGAGGGTCTGCAAGGCGAGCGCGTAGCCCTTGCCTTCCGTGCCGATGACCGACCCGACGGGGAGCGCGACGCGGTCGAGCGTGAGCGTCCCGACGGGGTGCGCCGCCATGAGCTTCAGCGGTTCCGTGGCCAGGCCGCGCGCTTCGCCAGGAACGAGGAACGCGGTGATGCCCTTGGTGCCGGCAGCGGGGTCGGTCTTCGCGAAGAGGACGTAGAAGTCCGCGATGCCGGCGTTGCTGATGAACGTCTTCGTGCCCGTCAGCTCCCAACCGCCCTCGTCCGTGCGCATCGCGCGCGTGGTCATCGAGCCAATGTCGCTGCCAGCCTCGGGCTCCGTGACCGCGAAGCCTGCGATGGCGTTGCCGCTCGCGACCTTCGGCAGCCAGGCCTTGCGCTGCTCGTCGCTCCCGGCGAGCGTGATGGGCAGCGAGCCCAGGCCCTGCAAGGCGAGCAGCGCGTCCGCCAGTCCCGAGCCGTAGGCGATGCCCTCGCGCGCCGCGACCACGTTGCGCGCCTCGACCTCCTTGCTCGCGCCCCCGTGCGCCTCCGGGACGACGCAGCGCAGGATGCCCTCCTCGGCCAGGATGCGCACCGCGTCGCGCGACGCGCCGGCGAGGTCGTGCTCGGCGCGCGCCTCCAGCGGCTCGAGCCGGGCCAGGCTGACCGCGCGGGCCTTGGCGCGCAGCTCGTCGTGCCGACGCTCCAGGAAGGGCGCTCCGTCGTGCATGGGTCCTCAATGGATGTGCTGCCGCTGCTTCGCGTACCGCGCCGGGCGCTTCTCGGTGAACGCCTTGTACGCCTCGAGGAAATCCGGGTGGAGCATGCACAGCGCCTGGATGCGCGCGTCCCACGCCAGCGCCTCGTCGAGGCC
The DNA here is from genome assembly GCA_020201485.1 of Halobacteriales archaeon. Classification (GTDB taxonomy): domain Archaea; phylum Thermoplasmatota; class SW-10-69-26; order JACQPN01; family JAIVGT01; genus JAIVGT01. The sequence goes on along the minus strand of JAIVGT010000080.1, from coordinate 80 downwards.
CATGTCGAGCGGGCGGTTCAGCGTGTCCTTCGTGACTGCGATGCCGGTCACGGGCCGCTCGGCGAGCGCCTTGGCCACGC
>JAIVGT010000079.1 GCA_020201485.1 Halobacteriales archaeon | reverse complement strand
ACCTCAAGCTCCCCTTGGAGACCCTGCGCGTCGGCAGCTTGGGCAGCGACCACGCCCTGCAGCTCGCGCACGCCAAGGGCGCGCGCATCCTCGTGAGCAGCACGAGCGAGGTGTACGGCGACCCCGAGGTCAGCCCGCAGCGCGAGGACTACTGGGGCCACGTGAACCCCGTCGGCCCGCGCAGCGTGTACGACGAGGCGAAGCGCTACATGGAGGCCTTGACGATGGCCTGGCACCGCGCGCGGGGCGTGGACACGCGCATCGCCCGCATCTTCAACACCTACGGCCCGCGCATGCGCCTCGACGACGGCCGGGCCGTGCCGAGCTTCATCGGCCAGCTCGTGCGGGACGAGCCGCTCACCGTGCACGGCACGGGCCAGCAGACGCGCAGCTTCTGCTTCGTGGACGACCTGGTGCGGGGCCTGGAGCTGCTCATGGAGCGCGGCGATGCCCTGCCGTGCAACCTGGGCAACCCGCAGGAGATCACCGTGCTGGAGCTCGGCCAGCGACTCGCGCGCATCGCCGGCAAGGAGCTGCGCGTGAAACACACCGCGCCCATGCCGGACGACCCGAAGCGGCGCTGCCCGGACATCGGCCGCGCCAAGAGCCTGCTGGGCTGGGAGCCGCGCGTCGGGCTGGACGACGGGTTGCAGCGCACCTGGCGCTGGTTCCAGGAGCACGGGGCCTAGGGCGGCGCGAAGCGGTACACGTCGCCGCTGTAGAACTCGACCACGTAGAAGCTGCGATGGCCGGGGGCGAACGCGATGTCGATGGGATGGTCCAAGCCGTGCACGAGCGGCAGTGTCACTCCCCCGTGAGGAAGTCGGGCGTGACGAGGTCCACCTCGCCCCGGTTGTTGCTCGGCGGCGTGCCGCTGAACATGACGACGAACATCTCGTCGGCATGGCCCGGGAAGTCGTGCGGGGCGAAGGCGAGCCCGGTGGGCGTGATGGCCCGGTGTACGGGTCGCCGCGGGAAGCGGCCGGCTTCGAGGACGAGCAGCCCGTCGCCGCGCATCGCCAGCGCCGTCGGGTAGCTGAAGCCGTGGGCCACGATGTGACGTCCCAGCCGCCCTCGAAGGCGATGACGTTCGCGGGGCCGAGCGTCACGCCCGGGCTCGCGAGCAGGCTCGCCGCCGGTCCGGCCAGGAGCGTCGAAGCCATCAGGAGGAGCGCGGTCGGCCGGCGCATCCTCCCTGCAGGGCGCGGGACAGCCGATACGCCGCGTGCCGACGGCGTCGTTGGGAGCGGGACCGGTCACCGCCAGAACGGATGGCTGGCGCGGAGGGTCTCCTTCTGCCGCTCGCCGCTGTACCTGCTCGCGAAGGCCGCGCGCGCGTTCGCCGCCAGCTCCTCCCGCAGGCCGGGAGCTTCGCGCAGCTTGCGCGCTGCATCCGCGAGCGCGGGCGCGTCCCCGGGCGGCACGGACATCGCGCATCGGGCATCCTCGACGGCGACGCGGCGCATCTCGGGGTAGTCGCTGACGATGAAGGGCAAGCCCAGGCCCATGTACTCGAACAGCTTGTACGGCGCGCGGTAGGCGTAGTTCAGGCCGCGGCCGGCGAGGGCGAGCAGGCCGACGTCGAACGCGCACCCCACGCGCACGCTCTCCGCCGGGCTGCGGCCAGGAAGGAGCAGGGTCCGGTCGCGCACGCCGCGCTGCTCCGCCAAGCCACCGATGCGCGCGAGCTCCTCCTGCGGGCCACCGATGACGACGAGCCGCGCCTCCGGGGGCAGGTCGCGCAGCGCCTCGACCGCCTGCTCCAGCCCGGAGTCGGGCGTGATGCTGCCACTGAAGCCGAGCACGAAGCTGTCCTCGGGCAGGCCCAGCGCGCGCTTCGCCTCCTCGCGCGGCACGACGTGCGGCAGGATGTCCGCCGTGTCGCGGCTGTTGAACACCAGGCTCACCGGCACGCCGATGCGGCGGAAGCGCGCGGCGATGGGCTCGCTCACCGTGTACACGTGCGTGATGCGCCGGGCAGCGCGGCGCTCCAGCAGGTCGTAGGCCAAGGCCTCGAGGGGGTGCTCCTCGCGCACCATCCCCGGCCAATGCTCCTGCGAGTCGTAGAACAGCGGCACGCGCAGCCTGCCTGCGGCCTGCGCAGCGGCCGTGAGCAGCTCGCCGTCCTGCACGACGATGCCCTCGGGCTTCGCCTGCTCGAGCGCCCACGCCACGTCGCGCGTCAGGTCGCGCAGGAACTGCACGCGGGCCAGCGCGCCACCCGGCGGCACGGGACGCATCAGACGCTCGAGCGTGACGCCGTCGCGCGCCTCCTGCGCCGACAGGTCGGTCGGCCAGCGGAGCCATTCCACCATGTGCACGCGGGCCCGCTTCGCGCGGAGCACGTCCACCATGCGCAGGGCGCGGAAGGCCGGGATGGGCAGGCTGCGCTGGCCGAAGAGGTCGGTCGGCAGCGCGAAGGCAGCCTGCACGCTGGCGCACCGGGGCCGCGCGTCAAAAAGGCTTCGCAAGGAGCCCGTCCACGTCGGGCACGGCCGGCACGACGTGCATCGCGCCGGCGGCGAGCAGCGCGTCGCGCGTCCCGCTCCCGGTGAGCACCCCGACCGCGCGCACCCGGGCGGCCCGCGCGCTCTGGATGTCGAACACGTGGTCGCCGATGGCCAGCGCCTGCTCCGCAGCCACGCCCGCGCGCTGCAAGGCCAGGTGCACCTGCGCCGGGTCGGGCTTCGGCGCGCAATCGGCACGGCTCAGCAGCACCTCGAACCTCCCCAAGCGGAACTTGGCGACGCTGTCGCGCAGCACGTCCGGGTGCGTGCGGGTGTAGATGCCGAGCTGGTAGCCCGCGGAGCGCCAGCGCTCCAACGCCTCGACCACGCCCGGGATGTCCACGGCGCGCGCCAGGCCCTCGCGCTCCCGCTGCTCGATGAAGCTGTAGGCCTTGCCGCGCAGCTCCCGCCCTTCCTCCGCGCGGCCGTGCGCGCCGAGCCAGTCCACGGCGTCGTCGATGCCGCCCAGGATGTGCCGGAAGGGGAAGTCGCGGGGCACGCCCGCCGCCAGGAACAGGATGCGCACCTCCTCGCGCATCGCGGCGAAGTCGGTGCCGGGCTTGATGAGGGTCCCGTCCAGGTCGAACAGCAGGAAGCGGAACCCGTTCGCGCGCACAGGCTGCATGGCGCGCTGGCCCAGCATGAGGCTTGCGTCCGGGACCCGGAACCGCTGCGTTCATACCAGCCCGGACCATGGCCCGGCGTGCAGGCCGGGCGCAAGCTGAACCTCGGCAGCGGCAGCGACATCCAGCCCAGCGCCGAGGGCTGGTCCAACATGGACATCGCGCCGCTGCCCGGCGTGGACACGGTCCACGACTTCCTCCGCTTCCCCTGGCCGTTCGCGGACAGCACCTTCGCGCACGTGCTGGCGCGGCACGTCATGGAGCACATCCCGCACCAGGTCCCGGGCAGCGACCGCGACGGCTTCCTGCTCGTCGTCGAGGAGCTGCACCGCATCCTGCAGCCCGGCGGCACCCTCGAGGTCATCAGCCCGCACCACCGCAACCCCGATGCCTGGTGCGACCCGACGCACACGCGCCTCATCCACGAGGACAGCTTCGAGTATTTCACGGGCCATCCCCGCTTCCCCCCCTACTACAGCAAGGCGCGCTTCGCGACCGTGCGCAAGCAGACGGTGCGGAGCCTGCGCATCGGCCGGTACACGGCGTGGGACTTCCACGAGCGGTTCAAGCTCTGGCCGCCCGCGCTCCCGCTGCTCAGCAAGCCGGGCGAGATCCGCATCACGCTGCGCTCGGAGAAGTAGGCGGCTTGCCGAAGAACGGCAGCTCGCGCACCGCCCTCCCCGCCAGGCACTGCTCGACGGCGAGCGGCAGTTCCTCCTCCCGCTTCGCCTTCGGGAACCGGCCGGCGATGCGCGCCCGGGCCTGCTCGCCCGAATCGCGGTGCAGCGCGTCCCGCACGGCGAGCGCCGTGGCCTCCACGTCGTTCCAGGGCACGATGGGGCCGGTGTCGCCGATGGCCCCCGGGATGCCGTAGTGCGGCGTGCCCACCGGCACGCAGGCGCAGAGCATGGCCTCGCACAGCGCGTTCGGCAGGCCCTCGTGCCGGCTGAGCTGGCAATAGACCGTCGCGCGCTGGTACCAGCGCAGCAGCTCCTCCCCGCTCGCCTCGCCGGCGAAGTCGAGGTTGCGCGGCGCGTCCTTGCGCAACTCGTCTGCCGCGTCATCCTGCCACGCCCCGACGATGGCCCAGCGCGCCTCGGGCACGAGCACCGCCGCGCGGGCGAAGGTGCGCAGGCCCTTGCGCTGCAGGTTGCCCCGGTTCACGCCGGCGACGGTGAGCACGAGGGGCTCCTTCGGCCCATCGGGCTTCCAGCGCTCCGGGTCGTAGCCGGTGGGGATGGTGACCATCGTGCTGCCGTCCAGCCCGGTGTGCCCCAGCAGGTCCTGCCGCAGGCTCTCGTCCACGGGGAAGATGCCCGCGGCGCGCCGGTAGCTGAAGCGCGCCCGGCCGGCGCGCACCGGGTCGCCGAACACGCCGCCAGCAGCGCCCGGCCCCAGCTCTGCGACGTAGCTCGCGTCCCCGCCCCCGACGATGACCATGCCCGGCTTGCGCAGCGGCACGCCCGCCATCGACGCTGCGTAGGTGTGGTCGCCGCAGAACCAGCTCAGGTGCCCGCGCGTGCGCGCGACGGCGAGGGCGACCGCGGGCAGCGAGCCCTTGCCCCGCCACACCACCTCCTCGACGTCGAACCTGCGCTGCAGGATGTCGAGGTCCTCCTGGACGAAGCTGACGCGCGCCGTGTGCAGGAAGGCCAGGTCCTTCATGGGCTCAGCAGCGGCTTCCACCACGCCTCGTTCGCGACGTACCAGCGCACCGTGCTGCCCATGGCCTCCTCGAAGCCCTGCCGCGGGGCCCAGCCCAGGCCGCGGAGCTTCGCGCAGTCCACGCTGTACCGCCGGTCGTGCCCGGGCCGGTCCTTCACGAAGCTGATGAGCTTCTCCGGCTTGCCCAGCTCGCGCAGCACGAGGCGCGCCACGGCGATGTTGGGATGCTCCTGGCCGCCGCCGATGTTGTACACCTCGCCCGCCTTGCCCTTCGTGAACGCCGTCCAGATACCCTCGCAGTGGTCGTCCACGTGCAGCCAGTCGCGCACCTGCATGCCGTCCCCGTACAAG
>JAIVGT010000078.1 GCA_020201485.1 Halobacteriales archaeon | reverse complement strand
GGACAGGTCTTGTCCCCTGGGGGGAGCGACAGCCTGAGACCCATGATGGCGAACGCCGGGTTGCAGCGCTTGATGAAGTACGGCCTCACGGAGTACGAGGGGCGCACCTACCTTGCCCTCCTCGCGGCGGGGCCAGCGACCGCGCGGGACCTGGCCAACGTCAGCCGCGTGCCGCGCACGAAGATCTACGGCGTCCTCGACGAGCTCCACGCCAAGGGCCTGGTCCAGCTCCTCCCGGAGCGGCCGAAGCGCTACGAGGCCGTGCCCGTGGACCGCTACCTCGGCCAGTTCGAGGCGGAGATCCAGAAGAAGCTCGACCGCCTGCGCGCCGACCGGGAGCAGATGGCCCGCGAGTTCCCCCGGGCCGCGGTGCGGCAGCAGGAGCGGGCCGGGTCGTTCAACGTCGTCAAGGGCAGGAAGAACGTCGTCTCCCGCATGCTGGAGATGGTGCAGCGCGCCGAGCAGGACGTCGTCATCACGGGCAGCGCCGCGATGTCGGTGCGCCTGCTGTTCCACCTGCCCGACCTGGAGCAGGCGAAGCTGCGCGGCGCGACCGTGCGCATCCTCTGCCCCATCAACGAGAGCAACGGCGCGGCCGTCGAGCGCCTGCGCCTCGTCGCCGACGTGCGCGCCAGCACGCAGAGCTCGCAGGGCAGCGGCACGGCCATCATCGACGGCCGGGAGAGTCTGATGTGCCACTTCGTGCCCGACGACGAGCACCTGTTCAAGGGCGACGACGTCGGCATCTGGAGCGACGACAAGGCCATCGTCAGCGACCAGCTCCGCACCCTGCTCGCGCAGTGGGAGCAGGCCATCGTCGCCTGAGCGGCGAGGCTCTCCGCAGAAGCTTCATGCGGGCCGAGCCGGTCGTGCGCCCATGCGCGCGCTGCCGCTCGGCCTCGCCGGCCTCCTTCTCCTCCTCGCCCTGCCCGCGCCCGCGGGGGCGAGCGACCTGCCCGTGGCGTGGCGGGGCTCGCTGCCCGGCTCGGGCTCCTTCGGCCTGCGCGTGGACTCGCCCACCGGCTCCGTGGACGTGGACCTGCTCAGCTCCGGCCCGGCGAGCGGCAGCATGGACACCATCGGCATCCTGCTGTTCCACGGCGACGGCACGCTCCGCTTCGGCTTCGCCATCACGGGCGGGCCGAGCCTCGACCGCTTCATCGTCGAGCCCATCGGCGGCACGGCCGCGAGCCCGGCCGGGGCCGGCATGGCCCTCGACCTGCGCACGGCGGGGACGGACGCGACCTGCACCTACACCTGCATCCTCCTGCAGATCCGCGGCAGCGCGGGGACGATGAAGCTCGTCCTCTGGACGGCGAACCTGGGCGCGATGGACGCGACGCTGTACGGCGACCCGGGCACGGGCGTGACGGCGAACGTGGGCACCGCCCAGGCCTTGGGCGACCCGGACATCGTGCACGGCACGCCCGACATCCAAGTCCAGCAGCGGCTCAGCGGCTACAACGGCGTCGGCGTCAAGGCCATGCGCGACGCGCACACCGAGGTCGTTGCCCTGCACCACCTGTACGGCTTCTGGGGCTACAACAACGCGAAGTTCGCCTGCATGTTCCGCGTGCCCCTGCCCTGCGCGCAGACGAACGCGCTCGACCCAGCCTGCCAGGCCGCAGCGCACGTGAGCTGCGACACCGCGCTCCTGAGCTGGAGCGGCCCGAGCGGCCAAGGCCAGGGGCAGCGCACGTTCAGCTTCCTCGGCACGCCGGCCGGCGACTACCGCTTCACCGTGGACCTCAAGGTCGACGCCTACCAGCCCGGCGGCGGCGTGTACGACCCCACGACCGGGCTGTTCGCGGTCGCGTACGAGAACTACTCGTACCTGAGCCTGGCCGACGTCGAGCTGCCTTGAATCCCCGGGCGGGAGGCATACGTTGAAGTGTCCCCCGCGCTTCGGCAAGCCGTGCCCCGCACCATCCAGCCCGTGCCCCTGGACGGCTTCCGGGTCGGCGGCCTGGCCGAGGGGTGCCAGCTGTGCGAGCAGGGCGCGAAGATGGTGCTGTTCGTCAGCGGGGACTGCCATTACACCTGCTTCTACTGCCCGATCGGCAAGTCGCGGCGCAACCAGGACTTCGTCTGGGCGGACGAGCGCAAGGTGGACCCGCGCAGCCCCGACGCGCTGCAGCGCATCTTCGACGAGGCGCGGAGCATCGACGCCAAGGGCACGGGCATCACGGGCGGCGACCCGATGTACCACCCGGAGCGCGTCGTGGCGTACATCCGCGCCCTCAAGGCCGAGTTCGGCCCGAGGCACCACATCCACCTCTACACGCAGATCGACTTCGACGCGCGCTGGCTGAAGGAGCTGGAGCAAGCCGGGCTGGACGAGATCCGCTTCCACCCGCACCCGGACCACTGGGCGGACATGGCGAAGAGCTGGCACGCCAGGCTCATCCCGCTCGCCGTGAAGACGAAGATGGAGGTCAGCATCGAGATCCCGGCCATCCCGGGCAAGGAAGACGCGACCCTGGCGCTCCTGGAATGGGCCGACGGAGCCGGCGTGCAGTTCTGCAACCTCAACGAGTTCGAATGGAGCGAGGGCAACGGCTACAACATGAAGGTCAAGGGCTTCGAGCCGGACAGCGACGAGGACGCCACCATCCGCGGCTCGCGGGAGATGGCGCGCAGCGTGGCCCTGCGCTTCGCCCGGCGCAAGCTCGCCGTGCACTATTGCTCCTCGCCGTTCAAGGACCGCATCCAGCTCGGCCAGCGCCTGCTCCGACGGGCGAAGAACGTGGCCAAGCCGTGGGAGGTCATCACCGACGACGGCACGCTGCTGCGGGGCGTGGTGGAGGCGCCCGTGCCGCACGAGGCGCAGAAGGACCTCATGGAGCGCTTCCACATCCCGCGCAAGCTCATCGCCGTCCGCAGCGGCAAGGTCGAGGTCGCGCCCTGGGTCCTGGAAGCCATCGCCAAGGACGTGCCCTGGCCCTGCTACTTCAGCGAGGTCTATCCGACCGACGACGCGCTCGAGGTCGAGCGCACGCCGCTGAACTGAAGCGCCCAGGGCATCGCGGCAACCCTGAAGTGCTGCGACCCTGCTCGCGGCGCATGCGCGCCGCGCTCGTCCTCGCCCTGCTCCTCCTCCTGCCCGCGTTCGCCGCCGCCGCGCCGCGCGGCCCGCAGCCGGTCGCGGTGTGGATGCGCTCCGATGGCAGCGCCGGGCTGGGCAGCGTGGACCGCGTGCGCACCTGCGATGGGACGGCGCCGCTCGTCAACACGTGCACGCTCGAAGGGTTGAACACCGGCTTCTGGCAGGTGGGGTTCTTCGTCGTGCCCACGCCGGCGCTGGGCCTCGGCTCCGTGTCGCTGCTCTCGGGCAAGGTGCGCGTCGCCAGCCCGGAGGACCCGGCGAACGCCGCGGAGTTCGCGTGCGACTTCGCCGACGCCGCGCTCGGCCCGTACACCGGCCGCGACCCGCCAGCGTACCGCTGCGTCGTGCTGCGCACGGCGACGTTGACCGGGCCGACGGTGCGCGCGGAGTTCCACATCGGGGCCTTCGACCCCTCGCTCTACGTCCCGGCTGCGCCGTCGACGAACGACGTCGAGGCGGGTGTGGGACCATGGACGGGCTTCCTCACCACGCTCTTCGAATGAGGCTCAGGCGTCGAACCGGGGGCCGGACGGGGCCCCGGCCGTGCGCGCTGCCGCCATGCGGGCGAAGTAGCCTTCGAGCGCGGCCTCGACCGTGCCGCTCACGCTCTCGCCGCGCGTGATGCGCAGCGCGTGGAGGCGGAGGTGCAGCCGCTGCGGGATCTGGACCTTCAGGACGCGCCGCTCGTCGGGCGCGACGCGGGCCTCGTCCGCGTACAAGCCGCGCAAGCCCTCGGCGGGCGCTTCGTTCGCTCGGGTCTTCGGCTCCATGCTCCTCCCGGGCACGCCCCGAGGCTTGAGGGGCCGTACGTCCAGCCTGCGCCCACAGGCTGTGCGCCCAACGCGACGGACAGGGAGGCACCTCCCGGGGGCCGGTCCCGGGGACACTCGCCCCGTCCGGCCCACCGGGCGGTCCCGCCACGGGAAAGCTCATGTCCCTCCGGCCAGGTGCGCGCGCATGCGACCCGTCGCGCTCGGCGTGCTGGCCCTGCTCCTCACCGGCTGCGTCAGCTCCTCCACCCCGCCCCTGCCCGGCCCGGGCGCGGTCGTGCAGCAGGTCACGGGGCTGGCGTTCGGCGCGTCCCAGGTGCTGAGCGTGGACCACGCGGGCGGCGAGCCGGCCATCATCGTCACGCCGCAGGGCACGCTCCTCTACGCCGCGCATCCCGGCTACACGCACACGCACGGCCTCCCGAGCGCCGACCTGCTCACGAGCACGACGTATGAGAGCTACATGTGGCGCAGCACGGACCAGGGCGCGACGTGGAGCCTGCTCGGCGCCGCTGCGGGCATGGGTCCGCGCGGGCCGGGGCGGGGCATCAGCGACCCGGACTTCGCCGTCGACGGGAAGGGCCGCGTGTTCTTCACCGACCTCAACGCGCTGGCGACGGACACGGTGAGCCGGAGCGACGACGACGGCGCGACGTGGCTGTTCGCGAACAACGCCGTGCAGACGCTCATCGACCGGCAGTGGCTCGCCGCCTACCAGGACAGCGTGTGGATCAAGGGCAACACGGACCTGCGCGGCATCCAGGTGCTGCGCAGCGACGACGGGGGCCTCACGTGGGCCGAGGTCGGCCAGGCGCACGTGGGCGGCAAGATGAGCAGCGACCCGCGGGACGGCACGCTCTACGCCGGCAACGGCGCGCGCGTGGACGTGAGCACGGACGGGGGCAAGACGTGGACCCTGACGAACGTCAGCGGGCACAAGAACGGTGGCCGCGAGCTCGGCCAGGTCGCGGTGGACGGCGCGGGCACGGCGTACACGGCGTGGGCCGAAGGGCACGACGTGTGGTTCGCGGCGAGCAAGGACAAGGGCGCAAGCTGGCTCGCCCCGGTGCGCCTCACCTCGCAGTGGAACGGCGCGACGAACGGCACGCACCTCTGGCCCTGGGTCGCGGCCGGCAGCGCGGGACGCATCGGCGTCGTGTGGTACGCGGCGGACGAGAGCGTGGACAACGCGCAAGACGTGAAGGGTGCGTGGTGGGTCGAGGCGGCCGAGGTCCTGGGGGCGGACACGGCGGAGCCGCAGTGGCAGCTCGCGGGCGCGACGGGCACGGTGCACACCGGCCC
>JAIVGT010000402.1 GCA_020201485.1 Halobacteriales archaeon | reverse complement strand
TCGTCCGGCCGGAGGTTCACGTCGCAATCCCAGGGCACGTCGCAGTTCACGCCGACGCCCAGGTGCGAGGCCTGCGCCAGGCCGGCGAGGAGGAGCAGCGCCCCGGCCAGCCCGAGGCCGGGCAGGCAGGCTCGGCGGGGAGGCAGCCAGCGGGGGGAAGCGCGGCGCATCGCGTCCGCGGCGAGGCTCGTTCGCGCTATTAATCATTCGGACAGGCCGCGGTGCGGTGCCAAAGCAGCGGCGTCTGCCGACGGTGCCCTCGCTCGCGCTGAGGCCCGGGGCACCCGCGGAAGGTCAGGGGAACCTCACGCGGGGCCGTGGCCGTTGCCGCCGTTGCCGTTCGCGCCGTTGCCGGCGTGGCCGTTGGCGTGGTGGACGTTGGCGTGGTGGCCGTTGCCGTTGGCCCCGTTCCCTTCCAGGCTGAGGGGGAAGGTCTCGAGGTGCCGGCTGAGCTGGCCGAGCATGGGCTCGACGAGGCCGCGCGTGCGGCAGTTGTCGAAGAGCGGGCAGGATGCGCACAGGGCGCGGCTCGGGTGGTAGGGCACGCTGTCCACGAAGAGATGGAAGTGGTGCACGAGCTCGCGCGCCTTGTCGGCGAGGCGGAACGCCTTGCCGTCGGTGAGGACCAGGCCCTGGTCCACGAGCTTCTGCAGGCGCGCGCGCAGGAAGCGGTCGTACTCGCTGCTGCTGCGCAGGGACTCGTACTTGCGCGCGCCCCAGCGGGAGGCGTTGTACTCCTCGCCGTGCGCCTGGGCGTAGGCGCGCGCGAAATCCGCGAAGGTGAACACGTTCCCGCCGGCCGCGTCGAACACGCGCGCCAGCTCGATGTTCACGCTCAGGTCGTGCTGGGTGTGCCGCCACAGCACCATGAACGAGCACAGCTCCGGCAGGCTGAGGGGCGCGGTCCAGCGGTAGGTGTAGGCATCGCGCAGGCCGCGGCCTTCGAGCGACACGACGCCCTCCGCCTCGAGCTGGGTGAGCTTCTCCCGCACCTTGTGGCTGGTGAACCCGAAGAAGTCCGCGCTGCACTTCAGCGCGTTGCCGTTGCGGGGCACGAACAGGTAATCGGCCTTGCGCGCCGTGAACCGGCCCAGGGTGGGCTTCGCGTCCTGCACGGCGTGGCCGTTCCGGCCGCTGAAGCTGCGCAGGAAGACGTCGTGCACGGTGGCGAAGACGTGGAGCTTGAGCACCGCGTAGAACGACCTGTCGATGCTGCTCTTGGCCACCGTGGGTGCGCTCATGCCGTTCCCATCCGCCGCTGCCGGACGCCCCGTTCCCCTGTTCCTCAGCCTGGGCAATCCGGCGGGCCCCGCGGTCTGCGGGTTTGCCGTGATTGGTGTGTGGTCGCTAGCTCGCTCGTCGCTTGATATAGTTTCTGGATGCCGGTCGGTCGTTGTCCGACTATATGGCGTTTTCGCCGGGCGGCGCATCACCTGGGGGACATATAACG
>JAIVGT010000077.1 GCA_020201485.1 Halobacteriales archaeon | reverse complement strand
CGGTCAACCTCACGACGAACGACATCCCGCACACCGACTACAGCAAGTGGCGCTTCGGCCTCGGCCCGTACAACCCGCAGGCGGAGGGGCTGGGCGTGTTCAACGGCACGGCGCACGTGACCATCAAGGCGTTCCGCAACGACACGCTGTACGTCGCGCCCCCGCACCCGGACTTCTGGCACGAGAACACCACGAAGCACCTCATGACGAACACGTCGAAGCTCAAGGGCACGAGCGTCGTGTTCCCGGTCTCGACGAGCACCGACGGCAGCAGCCAGGGCGCGGTCTTCATGCAGCTCCCCGAGGGCATCATCGTCCCGCCGCACACGAAGGACCTGACGATGAGCCTGAGCTGGAACAACAGCAGCCCGGTGCCGAACGTGGGCAACCTGCGCCCCGACGTCATCTGGTTCACCGCGAACAGCGGCGCGCCGCAGCACGGGGTCACGCCCACCATCCAGGGCAACCTGGCGACGTGGGTCGTGCCCGTGACCGCGAAGCAGGTGGACAGCCCGTACGCGCAGCAGAGCGGCTGGGGCTTCTTCGTGTACCTGCACAGCGACACGGACCAGGGCTTCGGCCTGGGCACCATCGGCGACTTCGACGGCGACGTGACGCTGCGCGTGGATGCGGAGCGGGACGGCTAGTACGCGCCCTCCAGCTCCTTCGCGTCGCGCAGCACCTTCTCCACCTGCTGCTGCTTGTACGCCTTGAGCCGCTGCGCGAGCTGCCCGTCCTTGAGGGCGATGATCTGGCACGCGAGCAGCGCCGCGTTGTCGCCCCGGTCCAGGCCCACGGTCGCGACCGGCACGCCGGGGGGCATCTGCACCATGCTCAGGATGGCATCGAGGTTCACCGCGCCGCTGCACGGCACGCCGATGACCGGCTTCGTCGTCATCGAGGCGATGCTGCCGGGCAGCGCGGCCGCGACCCCGGCGATGCCGATGTACACGTCGTGCTTGTCCGCCGTGACCAGCTCCTCGACGCGCTTCGGGCTGCGGTGGGTGCTGGCGACGGTGACCGTGAACGGCACGCCCAGCTCCTTCAGCACGGCTGCCGCCTTGTCCGCGACCGGCTTGTCGCTCTTGCTCCCGAGGAGGATGAGCACGCCTGGCATCGCGTGGGCCATCCCCGCGAGGCTTGAAAGGCTTTCGGCCCGGCGGGGTCCTTCGGCCCACCGGGACGAGGTGCCGCTCCGCTTCCCCCAAGTGCCCGGCCGGCCGAACATGCGCCGTGGCCGCCTCGCCCGACTCCATCGCGCTCCTCCTCCGCGCCCGCACCCTGCGGCCCGACCCGGACCTGGTCAAGCTCCTCGATGACCTGCAGCGGGCCCACGCGGCGATGGCGATGTGCGGGCACCGGCACGGCGTGCCTTAGAGGCCGAAGCCGAACGTGAGCAGCGGCTGGATCCCGTACAGCGGCAGCATGGTGAGGAGGAAGCCGGCGATGGCCCCGCCGTTCAGGCTGGGCAGCCCGGCGTGCGCCTTCCCCTTCGCGACGAGGAACATGAGCAGGGCGTAGCCCGCCATCGCGCCAGCGAGCGTGGCCAGGCTGACCACGAGGTTGCCCCCGAGCGGTCCGAGGCGCACGGCCGGGTCGAGGAACTGCAGCGCGCTCACCACGAGCACGCACGGGATGACCACGTCGCCCAGGCCCATGAACAGCGCCTCCCGCTCCTCGCCCTTCTCCAGCTTCTCCCGGAGCCGCGCGCTGTCCTGCCGGAAGGAGTAGCCGCGGTGCTTGGGCACGACGAGCATGATGGGCAGGTGCAGCTGCATGACCGAGTCGGCGAGGGCGATCATGTGCTTCGTGCGGTACACGGCGATGGCGTCGTAGAGCGCGAACAGGACGAGCATGGCCAGGCTGGGCACGAGGCCGAAGCTGATGCCGAAATAGGCCCCCGCCCCCGCGCTCACCCCCACGCCCACGGCGTCGATGACCCACCACTCGGGCCACTTCGCCAGGCCGACGGTGAGCGTGACGCTGATGGCGATGCCCAGGCCCCATGCCGCCTCGATGCCCACGTCCCCGAAGCGCGGCCGGAGCGCGGCGCTGAACAGCGGCCCGAAGAGGTAGACGAGGCTCGTGAGCACGGCGCCGAGGATGATGACCTGGATGAGGCGCTGCATCTTGTAGCGGGCGATGACGAGGATGATGGCCGTGAACACGATGACGATGGCCAGGTACTGGAACGAGTTGCCGATGTCGTTCGGGTCGCTGAAGATGGGCCCCACCTCCTGCAGGTAGAGCGGGGCCGCGACCATGGCGAGCACGATGCTGACGACGAACAGCCCGCCCATGGCGAGCATGCTGCGCGTGGGCGCGCTGTGGGGCAGCGGGTGCTGCGCGTCCGCCTGCGCCTCGGCCTCGGTCATCGCGCCGCGTAGGCGCTCGCGCTATTTGGGGCATGCGGTGGGCGGGACGGCGGCGGCGCGCTCCGCGCTCCGGCCTTGCGGGCAGGCCCTCGCGCTCGGCGCGCTCAGGCCGCGGCGCGCGTGCGCGTCCCGGCCTGGCCCTTCTTCCCCTGGAAGCGCGCGGCGTCGAGGTCGAGGTCGAAGTCCTTGTCCTTCGCGTTCGCGACCTCGAAGGCCTCGCCCACGTCGAACTTGACCTCGCTCTTCTTCTCGCGCTTGCTCTTCTTCTTCAGCTTGGCTGGCATGGTTCACCTCAGAGCGGCATCTTCGTGCTGTACGGGTCCGGCATCTCGATGGTCTCGCTGCCCCCGTCCTCGGTCAGGACGCGGACCTCGGCCCAGTCGCTGGACGCGACCTCGTAGTCGTCGAGGATCTTGACGCGGACCGCGGCGCGCGTGTTGCGCGGGGGCTCGTAGATGGCCGCGCGGATCTGCTCGTCCGTGAGCACGCGGTCGATCTGCCCGGACTGCTGCAGGCCGTAGAACAGGGAGCGGGACTCGCCCACCTCGCTGTACTGCTTGCACGCGGCGATCTCGATGTTCTCCACTTCCTGCCCGTCGCGCTTGTCGCCGAGCTTCGTCTGCAGGATGCGCTCGACCTCCTTCAGCCGGCTCATCCACTCCACCTTGCGCATCAGGCTCTTGATGTCGTTCTTCTCCAGCTTCTCCAGGACGAACTCCCAGGTGCTGAGGGCGTCCTTCTCCTCGCGCGTGTCGATGAGGTCCTCGACGTTGCCGAGGAAGTAGCGCTGGATGTCCATGGGCGCGACCTTCTTGCCGTCGCGCAGCTCCAGCCGCCACTTGCTCGGGTCCACCTGCTCCACCATGCGCCACATGTCCGCCAGCGGGTCGGCGAGCTGGGGCGCGTCGTTGAGCTTGCCCTGCTCCATGGCGCGGAGCACGAGGCTCGTCGTGAAGTGGCGGAGCATGAGCGGCACCTCGCCCATGAGCGCGTCGCCGATGATGACGTGCAGGCGGCGGAAGCGCGCCGGGTCGGCGTGCGGCTCGTCGCGCGTGTGCAGGATGCCGGTGTTGTACAGGTTCCCGCCGCTCACGAGCTGGCTCGTGAGGTAGGCGCATGGGCTCAGCACGTACCGGCCTTCGATGACGTCGCCGGCGCCGGTGAAGATGATGCGCGAAACCAGGTGGGGGACGAGCTTCTTGATGAACATCTCGGGGAACTCGAGCTGGCGCTGCACGCAGTAGTTCTCGTGGCTGCCGTAGCTCACGCCGTCCGGGTCGGTGTTGTTCTTGTAGGCGTTGACCTTGACGTTGTGGTCCTGCTCCAGCTTGATGCGCGCCAGGTCCACGATCTTCTCGCCCGCCTTCTCCCAGCGGACGCAGTCCATGAAGTTCAGCGTCTCCGGCGTGCTGATCTCCAGGTGCCCGACGTCGAAGTAGCAGCGCGAGCCGTTGCGCAGGAACTCGCCCTGCACGGAGAGGTCGGAGGAGCGGATCTGCTCCAGGGCCAAGCGGTGCGGGTCGATGCCCAGAGGGTTCATCTTGTGGCTGAAGAGCGTGTACTCGTGCTCCGTGCCCTGGATCAGCGGCTCCATGCGCGCCCTCCGGGCAGCTTCAGCCGCCGCTTCCCGCCGGCCGGCGTGAGCGCGGGCCCGACCTCGAGCAGTTGCCGCACGACCTCGCTGTCGAGGTTGAGCTGGTAGAGCTGGGAGTTGCCGACCTTGCGCGTCTCCACGAGCAGCCCCTTCTTCAGGAAGTCCGCCACGACCTTGTACACCGTGGGGCGGGCCACGCCGCTGTGCTTCGCCAGCTCGCTGATGTTGTAATCGAACTGGGCGTGCTCGGCGAGGAAGTCGAGCACACGCGCGTGGGGCGAGCCCTCGAAGATGGCTGTAAACGCCATTGACAGCACTGTACAGCCCTCAGACGGCGCTGGCAATAAAGGTTGCGTCCGGGGCGCCGGACCGCCGCCGCGAGGGACCGGCGCGGCGACGATGCCGCAGGAGCAGGGGTCGGTTCGCGTCAAGTGGGAAAAATCACCTATACATCCCACCGCGTCCCATGGAAGGATGATGGCCGCGAAGGACGGCGAGCTGCGCTGCGACGACAAGGGTCGCGTGGTCCTGCCGAAGGAGGTGCGTGACATGGCGAGCGCTACGTGCTCGTCAAATCCGCCCACGGCGTGTGGCTCCTGCCGCGCTCGGACGACCCGGTCGCCGCGTTGGAGCGGATCGGCAAGGCGCTCCCGGATGTGCCGGGGGCGGAACTGAAGCGGCGTGCGCGCGAGCGCGCGAGGCACCTCGCATCGCGGAAGGCCGACCGTGCTCGTTGACACCGACTTCCTGCTCGCGCTGCTCAAGCCCTCGGATGGGCTCAAGGAACCTGCGCAGCGCCTCGCGCACGAGCATGCCGGCACGCTCCGCTCGACCGAGGCGAACCTGCTCGAACTGCTGCTGGTCCTGAAGAGCCACGCCCTGGACCCCATCGAGGCCGTGCTGGAGGTGGACCAGGACGCGTCCTTCCCCGACCGCGACGGCGCCGTGCTGGCAGCGCGCAACATCGCGATGCATGGCCTCACGCCGTTCGACGCCGTCCTCGCCGCCCATGCTGAGGTCCGCGGCGAACCCCTCATCTCGTCGGACAAGGCCCTCGACCGCATCGGGGTGCAACGCATCCCGCTGCGCCTAGCGAGCCAAGGAATAGGACCGCGCCACCGAGCCGGGGCTGGGGGGTGAGCCACGACCTGTGCAGCCGATTCTAGGCCGATGCGATCTCCCGGTCGGCTGGGGCAGGAAACCTGCCGCGCAGTCCTGACT
>JAIVGT010000280.1 GCA_020201485.1 Halobacteriales archaeon | reverse complement strand
GAACGTATACAGCACCATGCGCACGAGCAAGACGGACGAAGGCGCGATGGGGTCGGGCGCCGTCGCGACACGCGTCGTGCTCGCCACGGCTTGGTAGGTGGGCGGCGTCGGGCCGAAGTCCACGTAGAGCGAGCCGCGCACGTAGTTGAGGAAGTTGTAGAGCACGCGCTCCGCCTCGGCGTTGTCCTGCGGCTGGGTGAGGGTCGCAGGCCGCCACCCGGCGAGGATGACCGTGCCGTTCCCGAAGTGGCCCGGCTTGCTCAGGGCGAGCGTGTCGCGCTCCGTCGTCCCGGCCACGCCGAGGACATGGCTGAAGTGCGCCGCGTCGCTCGACCCGAAGCTCCACACCAGGCCGCTGTCCACGTACGTCGGGTACGCCAGCTCCTCCGGGCTGTGCAGGACGGGGTTCGTCGCGTCGGGCGAGGCGATGCCGTTGCCGCTCGTCGTGGCCGCGGCCTGGAGCAGGGGCTGGAGCCAGTCCATCTGCTGGCTGGCCGAGCCGAGGACGACGAGCAGCCCGCCGGCGAGCGTGTAGTTCCGCACGGCACCGGTCATGGCCCCGCTCGTGAGCGCGCTGTGGTCCACGTTGCTGCCGATGACGAGCGCGGTGAAATTGAAGAGCTGGCCGTTCTGCGTGAGGTTGCCGGCCAGGTCGTTGTTCAGCACGCTGCTGAAGTCCATGTACGCGTCGCCGCCCGTCACGTTGTACGTCGTGTTCTTGAAGCCGCGGACCAGGTCGAGCACCATGCGTCGCTCGGCCATGCTGGCGTTGCTCTCCACGTAGGAGAACACGGGCCCGGGGGTGAACACGCCCGGGTCGGCGTCGGTCACGTACACCCGGTCCCAGGTGGAGAAGCCGTAGTTCGCCGTGCGGTTCAGCGTGACCAGGTACTCCGCTTGGGGCATCTTCGGGGCGTCCCACTTGTTCTCGCGCTCCGTCTCGTCCGACTTGCTCGCGATGAGCGTGCCGTTGAGGTAGGTGAAGTTGAGCCGGTAGGCCACGTCCTCGACGCGCGAGCCCGCCCCGTCGAGGATGTCGAAGGAGATCTTCGGGAACTGGTTCGTCTTGTACGTGAGCTTCTCCGGGCTGGCCAGGGCCAGGGCGTAGGCGGTGGAGCCGGCGGTCATCGTGTACGCGCCCAGGTCCATCTTGAACGAAGCGACGGTCTTCGTGCCGTCCTTGATGTTCACGCTGACGTTCCTGTCCGCGCCCGCCCACGTCCAGCCGGCGGTCTTGAACAGCTTCATCCCCACGACCTCGGTGCCCGAGCCGGCCGCGAGCAGCCCGGTGTTCGCCGTGTCCACCACGCTGTGCGCCAGGGGCAGGGTGAACGTCGTCTGGAACACGGCAGCGGTCGTGCCGTTGTTCGTGATCGTGACGTTCACGTACACGACGTCGCCGCGCTCCTCCACGCTCGGCGCGTACTGGACGAGGTAGGAGGAGCTGCCGTTCTGCTGCTGCATGCTCCAGTCGCCCACGTAGGCCACGCGGATGCCGGTGATGGGCTGGAGCCCGGCCTGCGCCAGGGGGGTGACGAGCGGGTAGGTGCGGAGGTGGAAGTCGTCGCTGCCGGCCCCGAGCGCGGCCTTGGCCTCGCCGTAGTCGAGCTGGTGGTTCGTGGCGTTCGTGCCCGGCTCGCCCCGGGAGAGGGCGCGGAGCTTGTCGAGGTCGAGGAGCCCGGGCCGCCCTTCCTTGGCCAGGCCGAAGCGCGTGAGGTGGTCCGGGTCGGAAACCCAGTTCGCCGAGCCGGCGCTGCTCAGCAGGGCCTCGGCCGAGCCGCGCGCCTCCGAGCCCAGGGACGGGCCGGGGTCGTGCGCGAGCTGCGGGCCAGTGGTGAATGTCATGAACGCGGCGAACGCCGTGCCGTACATGAGGAGGGCGACGGCGAAGCCGGTGATGGTGCTGACCGCGTCCTCGCCCTGCCGCACGGCGCGCTGGACCTTCCGCTGCCACGACCGTCCGGGCACCCGCTCACCCCCGTGACGGGCCCACGGCGGCGCGCGGCGAAAAGCCCGCGCAGGGGGGCCTTCCGGCCTACCGGCCCTGGGGCCCTGGGAAGGGCGCGCGCCGCGCGCGCCACCGGCCGGCTCACGGGAACGCATACAGCACGACCCGGACCATGATGGTCTGGCCCGGGGCGAGCGGATCGGCCGCGGTGGCGATGCGCGACGTGCTCGCCACCGGCTGGTACGTCGGAAGCTGCGGGCCGAAGTCCACGTAGAGCGAGCCCCGGACCTGCATGAGGAAGTTGTAGAGCACGCGCTCCGCCTCCCGCTCGCTCTGCGGCGCGGTCAGGTTGTACGGCTGCCAGCCGGTGAGCACGATGGTGCCGTTGCCGTAGTGGCCGGGCTTGCTCAACGCGACCTGGTCGAGCGTGCTCGCCACGCTGCCGCGGTTGATGACGTGGGTGAAGTGCGAGGCGTCGTCGGCCGAGCCGAAGCTCCAGGTCAGGCCGTTGTCCGGGTACGTCGTGTAGCCGAGCTCCTCCGGCACGTGCAGGATGGGGTTCGTCGGGTCGGGCGCGCCCAGGCCGTTGCCGGGCGTGGTGATGCTGGCGTCGAACAGCTGCTGCAGCCAACCGACCTGCTGGCTCTGCGAGCCGAGGACGACGAGCAGCCCGCCGGCGAGCGTGTAGTTCCGGATGATGCTCATGGCCGCGCCGCTGTTCATGGCGTTCTGGTCCACGTTGCTGCCCACGACGATGGCCGTGTAGTTCTTCAGCAGCCCGTCCGCGCTGATGTTGTCGGCGAAGTCGTTGTTCAGGGCGCTGCTGAAGTCCATGTACACGTCGCCGCCCGTGTTGTTGTACGTGGTGTTCTTGAAGCCGGCGACGAGGTCGCCCAGCATCCTGCGCTCGGCGATGCTGGCCGCGCTCTCCACGTAGCTGTACACGGGCCCCGGGGTGAACGTGCCGCCGTCGCCGTCGGTGACGTAGATGCGGTCCTGGCTGTTGAACGAGTAGTTCCCGGTCGTGTTGACCGTCATCAGGTACGTGCCCTCGGCGGACTTCGGCGCGTCCCACTTGTTGCTGCTGTCGCTCTTCGTGTTCTCCTGGTCGAAGGCGATGAGCGTGCCGTTCGAGGCGTAGCTGAAGTTGCTGCGGATGTTCACGCCCGTCTGCTGCGTGCCCTCGCCGTTGTAGATGTTGAAGTCGATCTTCGGGTACTGGTTCGTCTTGTAGGTGAGCTTCTCCGGGCTGACGAGGGCCATGGCGTAGGCGGCGTTGCCCGCCGTCATGTTGATGCCGCCCAGGTCGATCTTGAAGTTCGCCACGCTCTTCGTGCCGTCCTTGATGTTGAGCGTGACGTTGCGGTCGCTGCCCGCATTCTTCCAGAAGGTGCTCGTCTTGTAGAGCTTGAGGCTGAGGGTCTGCGTCCCGCCGCCGGCCGTGAGCAGCCCGGTGTTCTGCGTGTCCACCACGCTGTGCTGCAGCGGGACGTTGTACGTCGTCTGGAACACGCTGTCCGTCGTGCCGTTGTTGACGATGGTGACGTTCACGTACACGATGCCGCCCACGTCCTGCACGCTCGTGCTGTACTGCACGAGGTAGGAGGAGCTGCCGTTCTGCTGCACCATGCCCCAGTCGCCCACGTACGCCACGCGCACGCCGGTGATGGGCTGGAGGGGCACGTCGTCGAGCTTCGGGAGCAGCGGGAACGTGCGCAGGTGGAAGTCCTGCACGCCCGCGCCCAGGGCGGACTTGGCCTCCGCGTAGTCGAGGAGGTTGTTCGTGGCGTTCAGGCCGAGCTCCCCGCGCGTCAGGTTGCGCAGCTTGTCCAGGTCGAGCGTGCCGGGCTTGCCGGCCGCGGCCAAGCCGAAGCGCGTCATGTGGTCCGGGTCGCTGACCCAGGTCCCGCCCACGGAGGCGCCCGGGCTGGCGAGCAGGCTGTCCGCAGCGCCCCGAGCCACGGCGGCGAGCGCCGGGACCGGGTCGTCGACGAGCGCGGGGGCGTTGCCGAAGCTGAGGAAGGCGGCGAAGGCCACGGCGTACACCACGATGGCGACGCCGAACGCCACGACGCTGGAAGCGGCCTCGTCGCCGCGGTGCCAGGCGCGCCGGAGGGCGAGCATGCCCTGGGCGTTCCTGCCTCCCCGCGTGGCGACGCGGGCCTGCGCGATGCGCGTGCGATGCTGCATCTCGACCACCCCGATGCGACCCTTGCTGACCCCATCCCACTCTTCCGACGGGGGCGGAAAAGGCTGGCGATGCTCCCCATGACCGCAGGGAAAAGGCCTGCGGGCCGCGCGGCCTTGCTCCCGGAGGGCCGGAGCGGGGCCTTCGGTCTCCGCTCAGCTCCACTCCGGCATCCACGCCCGGACGAGCACGACGTAGCCGGGGGACGCATCGCGCGTGACGCCGTCTGGGGCGACGTCGTACGTGGTGAGCAGGTGGACCATCTGCGTGGCCTGGCCGCTGCCCGTGTCGTGCAGGCGGAACTCCGCGCGCAGCTCCACGACGTGCGTGCCGAGCAGCCCGCCCGTGGGCACGTCGTAGGAGGCGCTTCCCGAGGCGGCCAGCCCCGTCATCTGCCCCTCGAGCGCGGGCGCGGTGCCGTTCGCCGGGATCGGGTGGTAGACGCGCAGGCTCACGGCCGGGGCCTCATGGCGGAACTGCCAGGCCAGGCCCGGGCCGGACGTGCAGCCGTTCTCGCTGCCCACGAGCTGCCACGCGCCGGCCGTGCTCGTGTAGCACTTGAACGACGCGACCTGCACGCCGAGCTCGTCCACGACCCGGCTTGCGTTCCACGTGAAGGTCACGCGGCCCCCGGGCGCGACGGTGGCGTTGTCGCGCGTCAGCCAGCTCTCCGCGGCTCCGCGGGCGATGTCGCTCGCGCTCGCCGCGACGACGCTGGCCGTGCTCACGGTGTAGCCTTGGCTGCCGCGCAGCGGCTCGCCTTGGTAGCTCGCGTTCAGGTTCGTGCTGTGGTCGCCGGCCGCCGTGTCGAAGCCTTGGAGCCCGCCCGTGGCCGGGCCGACGACCGCGCGCCAGGCGCCGGGC
Source organism: Halobacteriales archaeon (assembly GCA_020201485.1). Lineage (GTDB taxonomy): Archaea > Thermoplasmatota > SW-10-69-26 > JACQPN01 > JAIVGT01 > JAIVGT01. The sequence goes on along the minus strand of JAIVGT010000280.1, from coordinate 199 downwards.
TGCGCCTGCCAGCTCGCGCTCCGCACGTCGCCGTTCCGCTGGTCCCAGGTGAGCTGGTCGGGCACGGTCGCGTCCCGCACCGGCGCGCCTCCCTGGAGGCTGAACCGCCATTCGAGCGCGTCGTCGTTCGCCAGGCTGCGCGAGCCGGTCCACTCCAGCTTGCCCCCGCCCCACGTCCAGCCGGTCGCCGGGCTCAGGC
>JAIVGT010000279.1 GCA_020201485.1 Halobacteriales archaeon | reverse complement strand
CCCGCCGCCCTGCACGGCCTGGGCCGCCACGCCCGTGTCGTCCATGCGCGAGGCGTAACGGTCGTCGCCGGCCAGGTCCACGAGCAGGCCGATGCCCTGCGCGTCCAGGAGCACGCTGAGCGCGCCCTTGCCCGCCGCCTGGGCGTACTGCGCCGCGCCCGTCTGCACGTCGTAGTACAGGTCGTCGCCGGCGAGGTCGACGAGGACGGTCGGCGCGAGCACGCCGCTGGCCTGGTTGTGCTGCTCGCCGTCGCTGATGGCGATGTACGCGTCGTCGCCGCCGATGTCCACGAGCTCGCCGCTGCCGCCCGCCTCGGCGCTGCCCTGCACGTTCTGCCAGAAGCACGGGCCGGGGCCGCACGCCTGCTCCGCGCGGTACACGTCGTCGCCGGCCATCTCCAGGAGGAGGCCGTCGTCGCCCTGCACCCCCTGCACGGAGCCGGTCAAGCCGAGCTGCTGGGCGAGGTACACGTCGTCGCCGCCCAGGTCGAGGAGCTCGCCGATGTTCGCCTGCGCCATCTGCCAGCTGTCCGCCGGGCCGTGCTGCAGGGTGGTGTAGGTGTCGTCGCCGCCGTCGTCGAGCAGGATGCCCTCGCCCGCGCCCTGGGCGCGCTGCTGGGAGAACTGCACGGGGTCGTACACCGTGCCCTGCTCCGCCAGGTAGGCGTCCCGCCCCTGGCCGAGGTCGAGGAGGAAGCCGAAGCCGGTGAAGCCGTGCATGCCCCCGCCGCCCTGCACGGCCTGGGCCGCCACGCCCGTGTCGTCCATGCGCGAGGCGTAACGGTCGTCGCCGGCCAGGTCCACGAGCAGGCCGATGCCCTGCGCGATGCCGCCGCCCTGCGCCGCGAGGTGCGCGTCGCGGGCGAAGCTGCCGCTCGCGTCGTACGCGTCGTCGCCCCCGAGGTCGATGGTCGCAGCGGCGGCCACGCCGTTGCCGCACAGGCCGAGGCGCGGGTCGCCGGGGTCGGGGGGGATGACGGAGTAGCTGGTGTGCTCGAAGCCGAACGGGTCGGTGCGCTTCGCGTACTCCATGCACATGCTCAGCGGGTACGCCCCGCCGGCGTTGTCCGTGTACACGTCGTCCCCGCCCAGGTCGATGGTGAGCAGGTTCACGGAGGGCAGGATGAACACCGTGCCCGCATGGTTGCCGGCGTAGGTGTTGCTCCCGGCGTCGCCGACGAGCACGAGGCCGAGCGGGTCCTGGAACAGGAACGCGCCGCGCGCCGGCGCCGGGGGCGCGCCGCGCAGCGCGTCGGCCAGCGCGTCCGCGGCGCGCGCGATGCGCAGGGCGCTGCCTTCGAGGACGGGCATGCCGGGCGCGCCGCGCGCCAGGGGCGCGTGCGCGAGCAGGGATTCGAGGAGCCGCGACGCGGCGCGCGCGACCGCCGGGTCCAGGCCCGCTTCCTGGGCCGCCATCGCCTCGCGCTCGGCGGCGCTCGGCGCGGGGAGCGCGTACGCGGCGTAGGCGTCCGCGACGGCGTCGGCGAGGGGCGCTGAGGGAACCTCGGGCAGCACGGCCGGGGCGGGGTGGGCGCTGTGCGACCAGGCGAAGCCGAGCACGTCCGCGGCGCGGCTCCCCGGTGGGGCCATGCGCTGGAGGATGCCGGCGACGTCACCCCGCGCCGCCAGCTCGGCGAGGGACGGCGCACCGGGCACCGCCGGGAGGGCCAGCCCGAGGGGCGCGAGCAGCAGGCCGGCGAGCATGAGGGAGGCCAGCCTGGGCCCGGGTCGCGCCTGCATCGCCCGGGCATGCGGGCTCGGGCTTCTAAGCGCTCTCGCGAAGCCGTGGTCAGCATGGGCCCATTCCCAGGCGACATATCAAGAGAAACTTCAAGGCCCAGGCCGGACGTGGCCGGCTCGGTGCCCCGCATGCTGCGCCTCGCCCTGCCCGTCGGCCTCGTCGCCCTGCTCGTCCTGGCCGCCGCGCCTCCCGCCCAGGCCGCCTTCCACGGCTCGAAGTGGAGCGCGACGGGCGTCGCCTACGACGCGGCCCACAACGCCTTCCAGATGACGCTCGACTGGAGCGGGTTCTGCCTGTCGCAGTGGCACATGACCATCAAGGACCTGCAGACCGGGGCCATCCTGGAGCAGCGCACGTTCCGCGGCTACGAGGTCCAGAGCGGCTTCGCCCAGTCCTACATGCCCGAGGTCCTGGGCGGCACGGGCTACAGCGTCGACCCGTTCGTGCACTTCTCCAGCAGCATGCTGCAGGTCGGCACCGTGTCCCCGGGCCCGACGTACACGGCGCAGGTCGTCGAGGGCGCGTACCAGGGCTTCAGCTTCGCCGGCGTGGTCGCGAGCAGTTGGACGTTCTGCTGAGCCTCACTTCGCCGGCCGCGCGATGCTCGTGCTGCCGGCCAGGACGTTCTCCTTCTCCCGCACCGCAGGCACCATGCCGGCCGGGAGCAGCAGGTCCACACGGGAGCCGAGGCGGATGATGCCGATGCGCTCCCCCTTCGCCAGCCGCTGGCCCGCCTTCGCGTAGGGCACGATGCGCCGCGCCAGCAGGCCGGCGATCTGCGTCACGCGCACCGGGCCGTGCGGCGTGTCCAGCTCCCACACGACGCGCTCGTTCCGGTCGCTGTCCTTGTGCCAGGCCGGCTTCAGCGCGCCGGGGATGTGCTGCACGCTGCGCACCGTGCCGTCGCAGGGCGCGCGGTTCACGTGCACGTTGTGCAGGTTCATGAAGATGGAGACCTCGTGGCCGCCGTCCTCCGTCTCCTGCACGCGCGACACGACGCCGTCGGCCGGGCTGCACAGGCCGTCGGCGATGCTGCGTTCCGGGTCGCGGAAGAAGTTGAGGAGGAAGAGCGCCACGAGCCAGAGCGCATAGCTGGCCGGCGGCGCGATGGGAAGGAAGAACACGCCGAGGAGCGCCGGCGTGGCGACCCAGTGCCACGTCCCGCGCGCCAGGCGGAAGGCCATCTACTTCCCACTCTCGGGCTGCGGCTGCGGGGTCAGCGGCAGGGCGAGGCCGGCCTCGGGCGCGGGGACGCGCGTGAAGAAGCCCGGCTTGCGCCGCTTCGGCAGGTCGAAGAGGTCGAGGATGTGCTGGTGCAGCTCCGGGAGCGTCTTGAACACGGCGAGGGCGATGAGGATGAGGGCGAGGAGGGAGCCGCCCTTGCCCACGTAGCTGTGCCAGAACTCGAAGCTGTCCAGGCCGCAGCAGGTGAAGCCCTGCACCTTGTAGCCCCAGACGATGCCCGCGTTGCGGAACAGGTTGAGGACGTAGATGGGCGGCGCGGTGTAGGCGATGGCCTTCCACATGCGCGCCTTCGCCGCGCCTTCCGTGGTGGCGATGGCCCCGACGAAGATCATGATGCTCTGGATGGCGGTGCAGGCGAGGATGATGGTGACGGCGTAGATGGGGACCGCGCTGTTGTCGATGAAGATGTTGTAGCGCGACTCGACGGGCGCGCTGCCGTCCACGAACACGTGGCTGGGCACGCCGAAGACGTGGCTCAGCACCCAGGCGCTGTGCTGGGCGACGATGCCGATGGTGAGGTCGGTCATGCCCGGCAGCTTGTAGATGGCGAAGTACGTCGCGCCGGCGATGAACGCCGTGCCGGCGAGCCAGCGCAGCGCGCTCGGGTCCTCGCCCCACTTCCACGAGCGGTACTCGTGGTAGGCCACGTAGGCGAAGGCGAGCGGCGCCAGGAGGGTGAAGTACCCGTTCACCGGGTCCGGCTCCGTCCCGTTGAAGAAGCTCGCGGACTGCGTCGGCCAGTACAGGCCGAACAGCATCCAGCCGGCGACGCGGAGGAGGTGCTTCTCCTTGCCCTTCCAGGCATAGCCCAGGCCGAGCAGGCACAGCCCGCCCACGGCGAGCACGCCGAAGAGCAGGTCGTCGCCCAGCTCGAAGGCCATCGGCTCGGCATGCCAAGGCCTGGCTCATAAGGGTTGCGACCGCGGCCTTGCCCGGCGGCGATGCAGCGAACCTTCATGCCGGGCGTTGCCGTGGGGCGGAGCGGGGGACGAGGCCTGCCCGTCGACGCGGTGCAGACGGCGCGCGTGCTGTTCGAGGAGCCCCGACCGCGATCTCGGCCTAAGGCTCAAGCTCGCCGCTTCCGACATGTGCCCATCCGCGCGCGGTGGGTGCTGACCACGAAGTGGGGGGTGCCGAAGGGCAAGGCCGATGCCTTGCTGCGCGAGTTCCTCGAGCAGCAACCGCGCGTGGAACACGTGGGCGCGGACCGGGAGACGTTGGTCCGGGCGTTCGCGCTCGCGGGGGAGCTGGGCCACGACGTGCACGGCACGTTCCTGCTCGCGCTGGCCCTGGACCATGGCATCGAAGGCCTGCTCACGACCGACGTCGGGCTCCGCGGGCCCTGCGCGCGGACGGGGTTGGTGCACGACAATCCGATGCCGGCGAGCGTCCTGCGCAAGTTCTCCGGCGTCCGCACGCGCTGACCGAGCCGTTCCCTTCAAGGCCCCGCGCCCCCATGCGCCCGCGTGGCCGACAGCACCGTGCTGCTCATCGCGCTCGCCCTCATCCTCGTCGTCGGGCTCATCCTCCTCGCCAACGCCATCCGCATCCTGCGCGAGTACGAGCGCATGGTCGTGTTCCGGCTGGGCCGGTACCAGGGCGTGCGCGGCCCCGGCCTCATCCTCATCATCCCCATCATCGACAAGGTGCAGAAGCTCGACCTCCGCACGAACGTCATCGACGTCCCGAAGCAGCGCATCGTGACGAAGGACAACATCACGGTGGACGTGGACGCGGTCGTGTACTACCGCATCGTGGACCCGCAGAAGGCCATCATCCAGATCCAGAACTTCTTCATCGCCACCGGCCTGCTCGCCCAGACGACGCTGCGCGACATCGTCGGCCAGGTGGACCTCGACGACCTGCTGGGCAAGCGGGACGAGATCAACCGCCGGCTCCAGGTCATCCTCGACCACAACACCGACCCCTGGGGCATCAAGGTCAGCCAGGTGAGCGTGAAGGACGTGGCCCTGCCCGAGACCATGCTGCGCGCCATGGCGAAGCAGGCGGAGGCGGAGCGCGAGCGCAGGTCCCGCATCATCATGGCCGACGGCGAGTTCCAGGCCAGCCAGAAGATGGCCGAGGCTGCGCTGGAGTACGCGCGCAACCCGCAGGCGATGAAGCTGCGCGAGCTGCAGACGATGGCGGAGATCGCCCGGGAGAAGAACCTCATCGTGGTCACGGGCAGCGGCATCATGGGCGAGGTCGCGGGCGTGAGCGCGGCGCTGCAGGCGAAACG
>JAIVGT010000278.1 GCA_020201485.1 Halobacteriales archaeon | reverse complement strand
GCCTGAACCAGGATATAGAATGGTGCCGCGTCAACTGCGGATTGCGGTTTGACGTCATATGAGTACGTTCCTGAAGTGAGGAGGTTAGGAATGGCAAAATCAAATGAATGAACGGCGCCGGCCTCAGTAGTGACATTTACAAAATGAATCGCGTGTTCCGGGAGATAGTCAGAGTATGTTCGAACGATTAGACCGGTTGCAATTATACAATTGCAGCTCAACGTGATGCGGCCGTCTGTGGCTGTTCGACCTTCAGACAACACTTGTCCGTTTCCGTCCCGCAGTTCAACGTGTGCGAATTTGATTGGCTGGTTGTCCTCAGACGAACCGTATCTTACGTTGTCCCAATTATCAACAGTGAGGGTGATGTTAAAAACGAAAGCATCATCTGCGGCGACGACCGGCGCATAGACCGTTACTAGGACGAGTGCTGCTGTAACTTCACGCCACAAGACTTTGCCCTCCGCCCGCACATCACTAGTGTTGGTCTAGTATCTTCTGGTCGCAAGCAGGCATTAAGGGTTCAACAGAGGCCGTTATGGAGCGGATGCGTCCGGCGATCCGGCGAAGTTAGACCCGGAGCGGCAGCTTGACGCGCACCGCGGCCATGGTGGGCGTGCTCGACGGGATGCGGAAACCGCTCATCGGCATGGTCCACCTCGCACCGCTGCCGGGCAGCGTGCGCAGCGCGCTCCCGCTCGCCGGGGTCGTGCGCCTCGCCGTCCAAGAGGCAGGCACGCTCGCCGACGGAGGCTGCGACGCGGTCATGGTCGAGAACTACGGGGATGCGCCGTTCGCGAAGCGCATCGGCCCCGAGACCATCGCAGCGCTGGCGCTCGCGACGCGCGAGGTCGTGGGCGCGGTGCGCGTGCCGGTCGGCGTGAACGCGCTACGCAACGACGCGCCCGCCGCGCTCGCCATCGCGCACGCCGCCGATGCGCGGTTCTTCCGGTGCAACGTGTGGAGCGGCTCCGCCTGGACCGACCAGGGCCTCGTCGAAGGCTGCGCGCGCGAGACGCTCGACCTGCGCAGGCGGCTCGGCGCGCAGGTGGAGGCGTTGACGGACGCGCACGTCAAGCACGCATCGCACCCGACGAGCCTGGAGCAGGCGCTGCACGACAACGAGCGCAACCTGTGCGACGCGCACATCGTGACCGGCGCGCGGACCGGCGGCGCGGCGGAGCCAGCCGACCTCGCGCTCGCGAAGCGCACCGCGCGCAAGCCGGTCCTCGTCGGGAGCGGCATCACCGCCGGCAACATCGGCTCGTTCCGCGATGCGGACGGCTTCATCGTCGGCACGTCGCTCCAACGCGACGGACGCGTCGACGCGAAGCTCGTCGAGGAACTCGTCCGGGCGCGCAACGCATTGCGTTGATTCAGGCGGCAGGCACCATGCGCCGCACGCGCTTCAGCTGCAGCGTGCACAACGCGACCCCGACCACGATGAGCCCGGCCGCGCCGAGGATGCGCGGGGTGAGCGGCTCGTGCAGGAACAGCACGCCCAGGAGCACGCCGACGAGCGGCTGGATGTAGATGAAGCTGGCCACGGTGCTCGCCGGGATGCGCACCAGGGCGTAGCTCACGGCGAAGTACGTGAACACGGTCGGCCCGAGGATGATGTACGCCATGGCCGCGAGGCCGAGCGCATCCGGCTTGCCCGGCGCGACCTCGCCGAGCCCGTACAGCCCGAGCGGCAGCATGAGCAGGGCTGCGATGGCGAACGTGCCGGCGGTGAGCGTGAGGGGCGGGATGCGCTTCAGCACCGGCCGCGACGCGACGAGGTAGATGGAGTAGCACAGCGCGTTCAAGGCGATGAGCAGGTCGCCGAGGAAGGTGCGGCTGCCGAACTCCAGCGCGCTCGCGCCCACGAGGAGCACGACGCCCGCGAACGCGACCGCCATGCCCAGGCCCTTGCGCGCGCTCCACGCCTCCCGCTTCCACAGCAATCCGACGGCGAGGGTGAACACCGGGATGGTGGTGATGATGACCGTGGCCTCGACCGCCGTCGTCATGCCCAGGCCGACGAGGAAGAACAGCTGGTTGAACGCCACGCCCAGCATGCTGAGCACGGCCACGAAAGGCCAGTCCTTGCGCGCGATGCGGTGGCCGACGAGCCAGCGCTCGAGGAGCACGAGGATGATGGCGGCGCACCCGATGCGCACCGCGGCCAGGACGAGGCTGCCCACCTGCGGGATGGCGACCTTGCCCGCGATGGCGAGCGAGCCGAACACGACCTGCACGAGGGCGAGGGCCGCTTCGTCGGGCAGGCGCTTCGCCACGCGGGCGCGATGTGCGGCGCAGGCTTGGCCGTTCCGGTGCTCAAGCGCGTCGGCGCAGCACGGCCCAGGCGGCGATGGCGAGGACGGCGAGGCCGAGCCCGGGGCCGGGCGTGGCGCGCTCTGCCTGCGTCGCGACGCCGAGGCGCGTGCCTTCCGGCTGCGGCGCGCCGGTGAGCGCGCTGAGCTGGCCCTGGCTCGCCGTGAGCTGGCCGCTCCGGCCCACGGTGTACGCGCCGGCGCTGCCGTCGGGGTTGATGGTGAAGCTCGCCTCCGTGCTCGCGCACAGGTGCTGCAGGTCGCAGCCGGTGACCGCGACCTTGTACGTGCCGGGCCGCGCGTGGTCCGCCTTGTAGTCCCAGACCCACGTCAGGTTCACGGGCTTGAAGTGCGCGCCGTGCGCCACGCTGTAGTCCCCGCTGCGCGCGATGTGCTGCGCGTGCACGAACTGGCCGTCGGGGTCGCGCACCTCGAGCTGCACGCCCTTCACGTCCACGTCGTAGCTCCCCCAGGGCGAGCCGAGCACGCCGTGCACCAGGACCTTGTCGTGGACGAACTGCGGGATGACCAGCTCCACGTCCACCGGGTTCCGCACGGGCAGCGTGAAGCGCACCGGGAACGTTTCGCCCGACCACGGCTTCACCGACGGCGCGGGCTGCCCGTTCAATCCGACGGCCTGGCCGTTCACGTCCTCGTACCAGCTGTACACGAGGAACAGGTCCATGGCCTTCGGCACGGCGTCCAGCCCGAGCTTCCCCAGGTTGACGTCGAACTCCATCGCGTTCGGCGAGCCCGGCAGGCCGGTCTGGAGCGTGACGGGAGCGGACTTCCCCGTCGCGAGGACCTGCGCCTTGCCGGCGTTGAGCGCGTCGGCGATGGGCGGCGGCTCGCTCGCCCCTTGCCCGTAGTCGCCGAGCTCCGCCAGGTACAGCGTGGCCTCGACGACGAAGCTCGGCATCACGCCCGGGTCCCACTGCCACACCGGCACGACGCACGACACGTCCGGCGCGCCCGGGCACACCGCGCCCCAGGAGTGGTAATCCGCGGCGACGTAGAACCAGGCGTGCACGTCCTTCGTCGTGTCCAGGAGCACGTCCTTCGCCCGGCCGTGCTCATTGTGGAGCTTGCCGTAGAAGTCCTCCGTGGAGTTGAAGTCCGCGCTGCTGTGCACCTGCACCGGGCCGGCGGTGAGGAAGAGCACGCGCTTGTTCAGCGGGTCCTTGCCGCAGTCGTCGAAGCCGGGCAGGCCGCAGTAGTCGTTGCCGAACGCCGCCGCGAACAGGCTGTCGCCCTCGGGCGCGAACGTGTTCGCCGGCATGGGCGCATCCAGGCCGACGCTGAACACATGCCCGTACAGCGTCACGGTCTGGCCGGCGCGCGCTTCCGCAGCGCCGGCATCCTGCGCCGCTGCGGGCAGGCAGGAGAGGACGAGGCTCGCCAGGACGAGCGCGGCGCGCACGGCGCCCGACCTGCCAGCGTGGCCAAGAAGGTTGCCGTGGGAGGCGCGGCGCATGGCCCCTCAGCGCCGCCGCGCGAGCAGGGCGATGCCGAGCGCGGCCAGGACCCCGAGCGCCTCGACCCCCGGCGTCGCCTTGGCGTCCTGGGAAGCCACGCGCACACCGCCCTCAGGCTGCGGCGCGCCGGTGAGCGCGCTGAGCTGGCCCTGGCTCGCCGTGAGCTGGCCGCTCCGGCCCACGGTGTACGTGCCGGCGCTGCCGTCGGGGTTGATGGTGAACGTGGCCTCGGTCGCGCTGCAGATGTGCTCCAGGTCGCAGCCGGTGACGAGCGCCTTGTACGTGCCCGGGCGCGCGCCGTCCGCCTTGTAGTCCCAGACCCACGTCAGGTTCACGGGCTTGAAGTGCGCGCCGTGCGCCACGCTGTAGTCCCCGCTGCGCGTGATGTGCTGCGCCTGGACGAACTGCCCGTTGCCGTCGCGCAGCTCCAGGGTCACGCCCTTCGTGTCCACGTCGTAGCTGCCCCACGGGGAGCTGAGCACGCCGTGCACGAGGACCTTGTCGTGGACGAACTGCGGGATGACGAGCTCGACGTCGAACGGGTTCTTCACCGGGAGCGTGAAGCGGTTGGGGAACTGCTCGCCCGCCCAGGGCTTGACGCTCGGCGCGAACTCGCCGCCCAGGCTCATCTTCTGCCCGTTCACGGCCTCGTACCAGCTCAGGACGAGGAACACGTCCTGGTCCTTCGGGATGACGTCCATCGCCGGCTTGCCCAGGTTCACGTCGAACTCCACCGAGTTCGGCGAGCCGGGCAGGCCGGTCTGGAGCTGCACGGGCTCGGTCGCGCCGTGCGCGATGGCCTTGGCCTTGCCGGCGATGAGCGCGTCGTGGATGGGCGGCGGGTCGCTCGCGCCCTGCCCGTAATCGCCGAGCTCCGCCATGTACAGCGTGCCCTCGACGACGAAGTTCGGCATCACGCCGGGGTCCCAGGACCAGAACGGCAGGGGGCAAGGCGCGTCCGGGCCGGGCTGCGGGATGCCGACGACGATGCCGCCCCCGCAGAACAGGCCCCAGCTGTGGAAATCGGCAGCGGCGTAGAACCAGGCGTGCACGTCCTTCGTCGTGTCCAGGTACACGTCCTTGGCCCGGCCGTGCTCGTTGTGCAGCGCGGTGTAGTTGAAGTCCTCCGTGCGATGGATCTGCACCGGGCCGGCGGTGAGGAAGAGCACGCGCTTGTCGAGCGGGTCGGTGTCGCAGCTCGTGCCGCCCGGGGCGGCGATGCCGCTCGGGTCCTCCGCCGGGAGCACGCCGCAGTTGTCCGGGGCGTAGCCGGAGGCGAAGAGCTGGTCGCCCTCGGGCGGGTAGGTGTTCGCCGGCATGGGGTCGTCGAGGCCGACGCTGAACACGTGGCCGTAGAACGTCACGACCTGCGAGGCGCGCGCGCCGTCGTCCGCCGGGGCCGCGTCCTGGGCGTGCGCCGCGGGGGGCAGGAGGAGCAGGCTGACG
>JAIVGT010000076.1 GCA_020201485.1 Halobacteriales archaeon | reverse complement strand
CCTCCCGCTCACGGTGTTGGGCGGGACGCCGGTCGGCCCGTTCCCCGGGGGCATGCACTGCGCGGTGCAGGACAGCGACACGTGCACCGTCGGCCCCTACACCGCCATCAACGGCTACGGCTGGGGCTTCGAAGGGCTGTTCATCGGCGACCTCGACCTCGTCCTCGACACGCCCGGCTTCCACCACGAGTTCGTTTGCACGAACATCGTCCTCGTCGGCCCCCTGCAGACCGACCCGTCGAACCTCCCGCTCGGCCTGGTGTTCCCGGACTGCGTTCACGAGGGAACGGACCCGCCGCAGGACCTGCCGGTCACGATGACCTGCATCAGCCGCGGCATGGGCGTCGCCGCGTGCAGCCTCATCGACTGAGGCTGCGGAGCCTCGTCGCAGGGAACATCGTCCCACGCAGATCGGAAGGCGCTTTCACCAGAGCCTTGAAAGGCCATCTCCGTGCTGGCCCCGCATGCGCGCCGTGCTCGTCGGAGTCCTCGCCCTGAGCCTCATCCTCGTGACCGTGTCCCCGCTCGCGGCCGCCACGGCCCCGCCGGGCCGCGGCTGCCACCTGCACACCGCGCCCCTCCCCGACGCCGTCACCGGCTTCGTGGACTGCGTGGTGGCCTGCGCCAACGCCGTCGACGTCGAGGGCTTCCTGAGCGGCGGCCCGCTCTGCCCGGGCGTCAGCAACTGAGGGCTCAGCGCCGGCGGACGAGGACCAGGGCCACGGCGAGCGCGCCGACGACGACGAGCGGCTCGAAGCCGGGCGTCTTGCTGCCCTGGTTGCCGGGCGTGACGTTCACGCCCCCCTGTTGGGCGGCGTTCTTCATCTGGTCCACGTTCTGCTCCAGCGCGGTCAGGCGCGCGTTGAGGTCGCCCGCGCTCGGGTCCTTCACGGGGAACATGAGGTCGCCGGCCGGGTCCACGGCCTCCGGGTGCACGGTGAAGCTCGTGGTGTGGCCGAGCACGCTGCCGCCGATGCGCACGGTGTACTGGCCTTCCTTCGTCGGGATGATGGAGTCCGTGTACCAGCCCGGCTTGCCGAACTGGCCATCCAGGCTGAGCTGGCGGACCTGCCCGCCGGTCTCGTACTGCGCGGTGACGGTGGTGACGTTCTCCACCGGCTTGCCGTCGGCCGGGGTCGTGATGCCGAGGTCGAGGCCGTTCAGCAGGCCGGTGACGGGCGGCTCGTTCCGCCAGCCCACGGCGAACTCGAGACCCTGGTCCGCGCCGCAGTGCGCGCCCTCCTCGGTCAACGCGGTGGCGGTCGTGCCCTTGACGCACACGTGCTCGTGCGCCTGGGCGGTGAGCGCGGTCACAGGCAAGGCGAGGACGAGCAGCAACGCGAGGACACGGCGCATGGCTCGGCACCGTTGGCGAGGGATAAGAGGCTTGCGCCGGCGACGCCCGATGTTCGAAAATCGTTCAAGTCACCCCGCGGCCTCGACCGGGACCTGGAAGTCCGCGACCACGTCGAACGCCCCGCTGCGTTGCACGTCGAAGCGCAGGGTCCAGGTGCCGGGCATGGCGAACAGCGGCCCTTCGGTGGCGAAATGGCCGGGGTGCGGATGCTGGAGCTTGGATTGGCTGGTGCCGAGGGTCGCGTCCGGCGGGCGCAGGGTGAGCGTGACGTTCGTCGCGTTCGTGTCGCTCAGGCCGGCCGCGTCGTACAGGAACAGGTCGAGCGTGGCCTGGCCGACGCGCACCGGGTTCGGGCTCAGGAGCACGGTCAGGTTCTCGCCGTCCTTCACCTGGCCATAGGTCACGACCGGCGGCGGCCCGGGCGGGGCGGGCGGATAGGGCGGGCTGAGCGAGGTGAGCAGGCCGGCGACGCAGATGACGGCGATGCCGAGCACGGCCTCCTGGCGGAGCGAGCTGCCCAGGCGATGCCAGGCGCGGCCGGCCCGCCGCTGCAGGGCCGGGATGAGGCGGAACCGGTGGAGCCCGCCGAAGCCGAGCAGGCCGAGGACGAGCGCGCTCTTCGCCATCAGGACTTGGCCGTAGCTGCTGCCGAGGAGCGCGTCGAGCGTCTTCAGCTCCAGCACGCCCTGCACGACGCCGGTGCCGACGACGGCGAGCGACGCGAACCATGCCAGGCTGCTGTAGCGGAGCGCCAGCCGGTCCCAGCCCGGCTCCTCGCCCGTGCCGCGCCACAGGACCCAACCGAGCGCGACGATGCCGCCGACCCACGCCCCACCGGCGGCGAGGTGCAACGTGTCGAGGCCGATGGCGATGGCCGTGAAGGATGGGAGCGCGGCGGCGTGGCTCGACAGGCTCATGGCCAGCATCGCCCCGAGGAGCAGGAGCGCGCTCGCAGACCACAGCCTCGCCGCGTGCCGCGCCGGGCCGACCAGCCTCGCGCCTGCCAGCGCACCCGCGAGCGCGAGCAACCCGGCGCGCGCCAGCGCGAGCTCGCCGAAGCGCCCGGAGAACAAGCCGGAGGTGCCACCGAGCTGCGCCGCTGCGGCTTGCTGCGACAGCGCCAGTCCGAGCGCTCCGACCGCTCCGGCCAGGCATGCGGCCAGGGCGAGCAGCGCCGGTCGGCGCGACGGGAGCGACGGGCCGCGGGGCGCGACCACGAGCATGACCACCGCCGTGCCGAAGCCGACGAGCATGCCGGCATACCCGAGCGCACGCAACGGCGGGTCCAGCGGGCTGACGAGCGCTTCCTGCTGGCCCTCCGGCGGCAGGTCGCTCGCGTTCAGCGGCTTGCTCGGGTCGTGGTAGAGGAAGCTCAGGATGCCGCGCGTGCTGTGGCCGTCCACGGCGCTCGTCGTGCGCCAGGCGACGGTGTACGGGCCATGGTCGAGGCTCGCCGGGAGCGATGCGCGCACCGTGATGCCGTCGGGGAGCACCTCGCTCCGCCCGCTGACCACGGTGCCGTTGCTCGCGCGCACGTCGATGCCGCTCGGCCCCGGGTCCACACGCTCGCTGAACGCGATGCGCACCTCGCGCGGCGGGGCCTGCAGGACCGCGCCGCTCGCCGGCACGCTCGTGACGGGCACGGCATGGCCCTGCGCCAAGCCGGCGAGCGTCGGCGCGGCGAGGAGCATGGCGAGCAGGAGGAACGGCCGCGCGCCCATCGCGCGTCCATGTCGGCGGGCGGGAAGAACGTTTTCCCAATTCTCGAACGACCGGCGCGGCGGCCGCTCCGACCCATCCGCAAAGGCTTTCCGGGGCGCGCGCGTAGCGCGGCTGCCATGCGCCTCGCGCTGCCGCTGGCGCTGCTCCTCCTCGCAGGCCTGGCCTCGCCCGCTGCCGCGCAGGGCGCGGCGTGCAACCCGGCCGAGGCGACGCTCACCCTCCAGCCCGGGCAGGGCTGCCACCAGGCTCCGCACACGCTGAAGAAGGGCGACAGCATCGTGTTCGCCTGGCAGGTCACGTCCCCCCCGGGGGGCATGCTCGACTTCAGCACGCACATCCACCTCGGGACGGAGCTCGTGAACATCAGCTCCGGGACCTACGCGAGCCAGGACAGCAAGCTCCTGGCCGACCGCGACGGCCTGTTCAGCCTCCTCTGGATCAACAACGGCAACGACACCGTGAGCTACCACTACACGTACCACCTGGAATACGCCCCGGCCAAGACCCCGTTCGCCCCCTGGCTGGGCTTCGCGGCGCTGGCGGGCGTGGCGCTCCTGGCGAGGTGGCGGCGATGAAGCGCGCACTCCTGCTCGGCTTGCTCCTCCTCGTGCCTGGCGCGCTCGCGCACGGGCAGAGCATCGAGGTGGCGAAGGACGTGGGGAGGTACCACGTCATCTTCTACACGTTCGACCTGCTCACGGCGGGCGAGGGCGTGCGCTTGGCGTGGAACGTCACGGACCGCGCGACGCAGCAGCTCGTCGAAGTGCCGAACGGGACGCTCGTGACGGAGGACCACGATGCGGGCGGCAAACTCGTGAACCGCACGACGCTCCCGCCGTGCGCGCCCGGAGCGACCGATGTCACGGCGTGCCTGGCGCAGCGCCACGTCGGCTTCCTCTTCACCGACACGCGGATGGGCCCGGAAGGGCGCACATCGTACGCGCTGAGCCTCCCGCCGGATGCGGGCGCGTCCACGGCCGCGTTCGACAACCACGTGTACCCAGCGAGCACGCCTCCAGGCGGCGTCCCGCTGCAGAACCAGACACCGCTGCCAGGCAGCCTCGCTCTCCTCGCCGCCGTGGCCGCGCTCGCGTTCCTCGGGCGCAGGCGGTGAGCATGCGCGCCCCGCTCGCGTTCCTCGTGCTGGCCTTGCTCCTCGCCGGCTGCGCGAGCAACGAGGCGAAGGGCACGCCGGTGAGCCGCATCGAGGTCGTGGCCGTGCAGGACGACTACGACTGCAACGGCAGCGTGGACATCTTCATGGAGCTGCGCGCCTTGGGCGCGGACCAGCGCCAGCCGGTGCCCTTCGACGGGAGCATGGACGCGGTGCTCTCGCGCCTCGTCGCGGGCAGCACGTACACGCGCGTGGACAACTGGAGCGCCGTGCTGCATGCCGACCAGTTCGCACCCGACGGCACCATCCAATGGTTCGAGCCGGGGGAGAAGGTCACGCCCGGCACGTACCGGCTGGCGGCGAACGCGAACGTCCAGGGCCAAGGCAGCTTCACCGCCGCGACGGACGTGACCCTCCAGGCGTTCCCGTTCCTCGTGAAGCGCGCCTGCTAAGCCGCGGTCGGGCGCGGGCTCCCGCTGGGCGCGCGGAGCATCGTGAGGAGGAGCGCGATGAGCACCAGCTCGAACGCCTTCGACGCCACCCCGAGCGGCGTGAGCGGCTCGACCTCGCCCGCTGCCGGGCCGAAGGGCGGGATGCCGACGGTGCGCGTGACGACGTAGAGGAGGACGATGCTGGCGTTGCCGGCGACGCCGAGCGCGTGCCAGGTGCGGGGTGCGCTGCCGAGCAGGACGAAGCCGCGCGTGCCGACGCGCCCCGCGAGCTCCGGCGCCGCCAGGCCCGGCTCGCGCGCGTGCCAGTCCGCGAGCAGGCCGAGGGCGAACCAGAACTGCGCCACGCTGGCGAAGAGGAAGAACAGCCCGTAGCCCCACCATTCGCCCAGGTGCTCCGGCGCGTTCACGACGTGGATGAGGCCGGCGACCGCGCTGCACGCTGCCCCGGCCTTCAGCACCTCCCTCGGCTCCATTCAGCGCCTCCGGGCGAGCGCCGCGCCGAGGAGCGCGGGCAGGAGGAGCCAGCCCTCGAACGGCAGCGGGCTCCTCGGCGGCGCGTAGGGCGTGCCGCCTCGGACGCTGTACGTGACCG
>JAIVGT010000075.1 GCA_020201485.1 Halobacteriales archaeon | reverse complement strand
AGCCTGCACCGCGTGCAGCTCCTCGACGGCTTCGCCTGGGCGCAGCGGCTCCACAACGGCTTCCAGAAGCTCACCCTGGAGGACGTGCAGGCCATCCTGCAGAACGCGGCGACGCACGACCCGTTCGCCCCCGCGCTCGCGCCCATCCTCATGGCGCACGCGCCGCAGGCGCAGCACGACGCCATCGCCGACTGGCGCGCGCACGGCTACCCGTGGCGGGACGCCGATGGCGACGGCGTGTACGACGACGCCGGCTACGGCGTGTACCTCCACGTGCGCCAGGACCTGCAGGACCGGGTGTTCCGCGACGAGCTGGGCGGCTTCACGCGCGCGTACGACCCGGACCCGGAGACGGCGGGCGACCCGCACGCCGGCGACCAGGGCACGAACGACAACAAGGACGCGCTCCTCCTCCAAGCCCTGGACGGCCAGGCCAGCCACGACTGGTGCGACGACATCGGCACGCCGCAACACGAGTCGTGCGCCGACGTCATCGCCGACGCCTTCGCCTCCGCCGGGACCATCGGCCCCATGCCGCTCTGGCACAGCCGGTTCAGCCCCATCGGAGCCGGCCCGGCGTACGAGATGCCCATGACGAATCGCGCCACGTACTACCACTTCCACGTCGGCACGGACACGTCGCGGAGCATCAGCACGCTGCCGCCGGGGGAGTCCGGCGAGCTCACCGTGCCCGACCTCGTGGACGTCATCGTCAACGGCGGCCCGGGCCCGGAGCACATGCGCGACCAGCTCCCGCTCTACAACGGCTTCCAGGGCAAGCCCGTGCCCGTGACCGAGGAGCAGGCGCACGCCGTGAGCGGCGAGCCGACGACCCTGCTCGTGCCCGTCCCGCCGCCGGTGCCTGCCGCACCCTAGGCAGGCGGACGGGCGGATTCCGGCCGCTTCGGAGTTGCGAGCAGACTCCTGAAGCCTCGGCCAGGGCCATGCCCACCACGGTGGTCTGACGGAGTGCCCATCGTGCGGCCGGCCGATGCGCCTGGAATGGCGCGCGCTCCCCGTGCCCGCGGCCCAGGCGCAGGCCAAGCCGCGCTGGATGTGCGGGACGCTCCAATGCGCCGGGCTCCGCGAGGAAGCGGTGGGATGAGCCCGCGGGCCCGACGAAGCGCTCGTTGACAGAGCCACGTCGCTACGGATTCCGCGCAGCCCCGCGCGGTGGTTCTCGGACGATGCGCGGAGAACCATCTTGTCGGTCCTGCGATAGACTACGGAGCGGGAGTCACCGCGCGCCCGCGCGCGAGGCTGAGCCGATGACCGAGTCCACGCTCTTCGCGCCGCTTGCGACCATGGACGCCGTGACGGCATCGCCCGTCGCCGCCCCCACCATCCTCCAAGAGCCCGCCGGCCACCCGCGCACCCGCATCATCGCCGAGGTGCGGAGCCGGCCGGGCGTCAGCATCACCGACCTCGCCCTGGCGACCGAGCTCGGCCACACGACGGTGTGCCATCACCTCGGCGTGCTGCAGCGGCGCGGCCTCGTCGTGCGCGAGCGCTGGGGCGGGAGCGTGCGCATCTTCCCCACCGACCTGAGCCCCACGCACCGCGCGCTCCTGGCGCAGGTCCGTGCCGGCCGGACGGGCGAGGTATTGCGCGCCCTCGCGGCGCGGCCGCGCTCCTCGCCCACTGCGCTCGGCCGCGAGCTCGGCCTGCACCGGCAAGCCGTCCAATGGCACCTGTCGCGCTTGGAGAAGGCGGGCATCGTGCGCGTGGACCGCGAGCACCGGCCCTACCGCATCACACTCACCGTGAAGCCGGAGTCCGTCCTGCGGCTCGTGCCGGACGCTGGCGGGGCGGCCCCCCGCGCGGGCTACGGGTAGGTCACCGTCGCCACGTACAGCTCCCAGTGGCCATCGCCATCGCGGTCTTGCGCGTACGCGACGTACGTGTGCGCGCCGGCGGCGGCCATGCCGAAATAGTCGTTCCCGGCGACCGGCGCGCTCTTCGCCGCCCGCAATGTGAGCTGCACGGGCGCGCCCCAGGACGCTCCGTGGTCCGCTGAGGACACGAGCATCACGTCCGCGAGCGTGGTCGTCGTCGGGTTCGGGTGCCGCTGGTACGCCACGTCCAACCGCCCAGCGGACGCGACCAGCACCGGGTACTCGTTGTTCGTGTCCCGCGTGCCGTCCACGGCGACCGGCGCGCTCCACGTCTGCCCCCGGTCGGTCGAGCTGGTGGCGTCGATGTGCCGCACGCCGGCGACGAGGGACTCGAACGCGGCCCACACGCGGGAGGCATTGCCCGGGTCGGCCGCGACCCACACCCGGCCCGGCGCCAGGGCGGCCGCCTGGCACGTCTCGTGGAACACGTTGTCGCTCGTGTACAGCCACACGCTGATGCCCGCGCACACGTTGGCCGAGCCCCGGATCGCCAGGAACACGCTCCCGTCCGCGGCCACCGACAGGTCCTCGAAGCGCGTCGTCGCGTCCGGGACGGCTTGCGGGTCTTGCCACGTCGCTCCCCCGTCCAGGGAACGGATGAACGTCTGGATGATCATCGAGCATTGCCCGCTGACGTTGAGCTGCGTCGTGGACGTGATGAAGATCCTGTCCGAGGCGGGGTCGACGGTGAGCTTGGCGTAGTCGTACAGGACGGTTGGCCCGCACGCCCGGTAGGAGGTGCCGTTCGGAAGCCGCCACAGCGTCGTGGCGTCCTGCGGGCGGGAGAGCAATGCGAAGGTCGCGCCGTGGTCGGTCGAGGCGTAGAGCTCGAGGTTGCGCGGAGGGATACCGCCGACCTCGCCCGTGAGCGCGAGGAAACGGCCGGCGCGGTCGGCTTCGACGTTGTCGTCCCCGAACGTGGGCGCCGTGCTCAGGGCCCAGCTCGCCCCGCTGTCCGCGGATCGGAACGAGGGCCCGTACGTGGTGACCTCGATGCGGCTCGCGTCCGTGGGGTCGACGGCGATGTCCGGCTCGCCCCCGGTCGGGTCCGCCACGAGCCACTCGTCGCGCGTCACGAACCCGTCCAACGCCCGGCGCGGCTCGGGCCAGGCCGGGGCGGCACTCGGGGCTCCGACGGACGCCGGGAGGGCGGGCGCGTAATGCTCGTCCGCGTCGCGCTCGTCCGGGTCGAGCTCGAGGGCGGGCGTCGGGAGCCAGACCGAGGCGGAGGGAACGGTCAAGAGCCCGGCGACGAACAGCAGAACGCAAGCACCTGTGGACGCGCGCATGCCAACCCCGGCCGGAAAGCCGTCGCCGGGGGTTCAACGTTGCGCTACCGCGGCAGGACGGGATCCGCGAACTTCCCGCACGCCGGGCACCAGGCGTTGAGGTGCGCGTCGAGGACCGCGTCCGGGCCCTCCCAGCCGCAGAACCGGCAGCGGAAGCGGAAGTCCACGCACCGCCAAGCGCGCGAACGTTCAAGGCCCTGCCGCCCGGTGCGCGCCCGATGATCGCGCAGCAGTACGCGCTGACGGAGGGTGCGCCCGCCCCGGCCTTCGACCTCCCGGGCGTGGACGGCCAGCGGCACAGCCTGGCCAGCTTCGCCGCGAAACCCGTGCTCGCCGTCGTCTTCAGCTGCAACCATTGCCCCTACGTGCAGGCGTTCGAGGCGCGCCTGGTCGCCGTGCAGCGAGACTACGCGGCGAGGGGCGTGCAGCTCGTCGCCATCAACAGCAACGACGAGCAAGCCTATCCCGAGGACGGGTTCGACCACATGGTGCAGCGCGCGAAGGCGCAGGGTTACAACTTCCCCTACCTGCGCGACGCGGACCAGCGTGTGGCCGAGGCCTATGGCGCGGTGTGCACGCCGCACGTGCTCGTCTTCGACCGGGAGCGCAAGCTGCGCTACCAGGGCCGCATCGAGGACGGCCGCGACCCGAAGGACACGAACCACCGCGACCTGCGCGACGCGCTCGACGACCTCGTCGCGGGCAGGCCGGTGCGCACGCCCGAGACGCCCGCCTTCGGCTGCAGCGTCAAGTGGGGCCAGGCCAAGCTCGCCTAGCCCCAGGCGTAGCCCGGGGAGTCACGCAGCGCGCCGCCCGGGAGCCTGGCGTGGAACTGCACGTGGGCCCCGGGCCGGACGTGGGAGCTCGCCGCCCAATCGCCCCAGGACGTGGCCGGCAACGCATGCCACGCGCCGCCATCCACGCTCGCCCACATCTGCGCTCCGCGAGCGCCCGGCAGCGCGACCTCGACCCACCACGGGTTGCCGACGGCGCGCGGCTGCCAGGCCAGGGCAGAAGGCGACGCGGGATGCGCGGCGCGCGCCGCCTTCACGCCGGCGAGCCACGTGCCGAGCGCCGGCTTCCACGTGCCGTCGGCGTGCCGCAGGCCCATGAACCGCTCACCCATCCCATAGTACTCCGACGTCGTCATCGTCGGGTCGTCGTCGATGGCACGGAGCACGACTCCCTGCAGGCCGAGGCGCTCCAGCGCGGGCAGGCGGGCGAAGAGCTGCTGCAGGACATGGTTCTGCGCCGCGGCGAACTGCGGCTCCCAGTACGAGCTCAGCGCCAGGTCGTACAGCAGCACCGGCTTCCCGAAGTTGGCATGGAGCTGGCGCACCGCGGCCTCGATGGCGTCGACCGCGCCGGCGTAGCTGGCGGCGCTGTCGCGCGTCGCGCCCCGCATCGTCTGGAAGCCGACCAGGTCCACGGCCTGCGCCGCGCGGTCGAAGCCGGGCCAGAAGCGCGGGTTCCAGTTGCCGAAGCCGAGGACGAGCCGCACCTCGGGCGCGTGCGCGCGGAGGATGCCGGCTTGGTGCGCGAGCAGGCCGTCGAACGGCTCCCACGCCTCCATGCCGCGGTGGTTGAACTCGCTCTCCAACACGACCACGCCGCGCCGACCGTGCAGCGCGCCGTGCATCGCGTCCGCCAGGCGCGCGGCATCCGCGTCCCAATGCGCCCGGTCCTTCCACAGGCCGTGGCCCCAGCATCCGTGGCTGACGCACGCCGGGCTGATGTCGCCGGACCAGTAGTACCACTGCGCGACCGGCGTCACGCCCGCGTCCGCGAGCTGCTGCGTCCAGCGCGCCACCGTGCCCCATCCGCTCCGCTCGTTCCACGCCCCGGCCCAGAACTGCCCGTAGTCGGGGCGCGCGCCCAGCTTGGCCGCGACCGGCGCCCCCTGCAGGTCGGCGCCGAACAGGACCAACGCCTGGGCAGGCCCGGCGACGAGCAGCACGGTTCCAGCGACGACCCCGAGCACCGTCTTGCACCGACCGACCATCCAACGACCCCACGCCGCGGCGCGTTGCCGGGCGGCCGGCCATCGCCCGTCCC